>NZ_JBYUOW010000023.1:0-893 GCF_058136395.1 Pseudoflavonifractor sp. HNCC25GI2 | reverse complement strand
CGCGGCGTGTCCGGCCTGCGGATTGTGGTGGTGGACCGTCTCATTGATATGCTGAACAAGGGTGTGCACCCCGTGGTTCCCTTCCAGGGTTCCGTGGGTGCCTGCGGCGACCTGGCTCCCATGGCCCACATTGTTTCCGTACTCATTGGTGTTCCCCACGCGGAGGCGTTCTACCAGGGGGAGCGTATGCCTGCCCAGGAGGCCCTGAAGAAGGCTGGCATGGAGCCTGAGTTCCAGCTGAAGGCCAAGGATTGCCTGGCTCTGCTGAATGGTACCACTATGTTTGCTGCCATGTCCTGTCTGTGCTTCCACGACGCCGAGCGCCTCTATAAGCTGTCTGAGCTGACCACTGCTCTGTCTCTGGAGGCTGTCCGCGGCGAGACCCGCGCCTTTGATCCTCGTATCCAGAGTGTCCGTCCCTATGAGGGTCAGATTAAGGCTGCCGCCAACGTGATGCGTCTGGTGGAGGGCAGCGAGCGCGTGACCGAGGATGCCCGGAAGGTGCACCTGGACTACGACGTCATGCACCCCCACTATCAGGAGCGCGTTCAGGACGTGTACTCCCTGCGCTGCATGCCTCAGGTCCATGGCATCTGCCGTGAGAACCTGACTTACATCAAGCATCTCATCGAGGTGGAGATTAACTCCGCCACCGATAACCCCCTGATCTTCCCCAAGGGTGACGGTCACTATGAGTTCCTGTCCGGCGGCAACTTCCACGGTGAACCCACCGGCTTTGCCATGGACCTGCTGACCATGTCCCTGGTGGAAATTGGAAACATTGCCGACCGCCGCTGCTTTTCCCTGTGCGACCCCACTCTGAGCTACGGCCTGCCTCTGGCTCTGGCCGGCGAGCCCATCGGTCTGAACTACGGCTACAACATCATCTGCAC
>NZ_JBYUOW010000022.1:0-1295 GCF_058136395.1 Pseudoflavonifractor sp. HNCC25GI2 | reverse complement strand
CAATGGAGGCATCCTCAACGGCATCCTCCAGGTGCTTCATATTCATGTACTTCTTGTTGCCCCATTGGGTACCAGCCACATGGCGCAGCCGGGCACAGACCAGCATAAGAGCGGAATTGCCGTCTGGGAAACTGCCCACCACACGAGTGCGGCGGCGGATCTCCCGGTTCAGCCTCTCAATGACATTGTTGGTACGGATACGGGTCCAGTGCTCGCTGGGAAAATCACAGTAAGTAAGAGTCTCTTCTATACCATCCTCTACCTTCTTGGCGGCCTCCTTCAGTTTCATGGAGCGCAGTTCCTCCACCACAGCCTTAGCCTTTTCTCTGGCGGCTCTTTTACTCTCCTGAGCATGGATCGCCTTGAGCATCTTGGCCACCAGCTTCACCTTTGAGCGAGGCGTGACTGAGAACACGTTGCGGTAGAAGTGGACGGTACACCGCTGGTATTTGGCCTCAGGAAACACTTCGCCTACGGCCTCCAGCATACCAAGGCATTTGTCACCAACCACCAGTTTAACCCCGTCCAGGCCACGGCCATGCAGCCACTGGAAGAAGCTGACCCAACTGGCCTTGTCCTCTTTCATACCCTCAGCGGCACCTAAAATCTCACGGTATCCGTCCTCATTGACCGCAATTGCTACCAGAATAGCTACATTTTCAAACTCTCCACCCCAGTTACGGCGCAGGTAGATCCCATCTACATAGACATACGGATAACGCCCACCTTGCAGAGGACGGTTCCGCCAATCTTCAATGTGGACATACGCTTTCTTGTTCAGCTCACTGATGGTGGAGGGAGAGACCTTGCTGCCCCACAGGGCCTCGGTGATGTCCTCCACACGCCGGACGGACACACCTGCCAGGTACATTTCAATAAGAGCCTCTTCCACACTGCTCTCCCGGCGGCGATACCGCTCAATAATAGCCGTCTCAAAGGAGATTCCCTTGAGCTTAGGCACCTTGAGGGTAACATCCCCAGAAGTGGTGGTGAGGTTGCGGTTGTAGTGGCCGCTGCGATAGCCCTGGCGTTGCTCATTGCGCTCGTACCGAGCCGCCTGGGTCAGCTTTTGAGCCTCGGCCTCCAGCAGTTCGTTGAGGGTTTCCTCTACGCTGCCTCGTACCAACTCCTTAATCTGCCCCTTGATAACCTCTTCATTTAGCTGTACAATCTTTTCAGACATGGTTTGCTGTCTCCTTTCAGAATGGTGTGTCGCGACTTCATTCTACCAGAGTTCTGCAAACCATGTCTCTTTTTATCTACTTTTCAATTTGCGAAATTTATTCTACCTTATC
>NZ_JBYUOW010000021.1:0-1726 GCF_058136395.1 Pseudoflavonifractor sp. HNCC25GI2 | reverse complement strand
TGATATGCTCCCTCTATGAGAGACAGTGAAATAAAACACTGTCAATCATGGGGGGAGCATTGTTATGCCCAATAAACAGAAACTTGGTATAGAGGAAAAGATAGAGATCGTACAGGAGTGCCTGCGGAGCAGAATTAGTATAAGCGAGGCTGCTCGAAGAGGCGGAGTATCAAGGGAAGCAATTCGTAGTTGGGTTCGCAACTATGAGGTCAATGGAGCAGATGCATTTCTGCCGCATAAAAATCGTGTATACAGTATTGAGCAAAAGAAGCAAGCCGTAAAGGACTACTTGTCTGGTGTGGGGAGCATATCAGACATATGCAAAAAATATCAAATACGGGATCGTGAAACGCTAAGGGAATGGATTCAGGTGTATAATGCTCATGGAGACTTCAACTCCGTAAAACACTCAGGAGGCGGAAGCTACATGAAGCAAGGACGGGAAACCACACAGGAGGAGCGCATCCAAATCGTTAAGGATTGTATTGCCGGCGGGAAGAATTACGGAGAAATGGCGCTGAAATACCAGGTTAGCTATCAACAGGTTCGGAGTTGGACCCTTCGGTTTGAACAGATGGGAGAGGCTGGTTTGGAGGATCGGCGGGGCCGCCGGAAAAAAGGGCAAACTCCCCGCACTGAACTGGAAAAAGCTCAAATCGAAATCGAACAACTCAAGCACAAGCTGTATCTGGCAGAAATGGAGAATGCTTTGCTAAAAAAATTGGACGAGATAGAGAGGAGAGATGCCTGGAAGAAGTGAGACAGCGCCGTACTTATCAAGCCATTCAGGAGTGCCACCAGGAACAGGGGTTCCCCATTGAGGCAGCCTGCAAGCTACTCCATGTGGCCCGTTCCGCTTACCATAAGTGGGCCACTGGAAAGCGGAGCCGCAGAGCCGCAGAGAATGAGCAGTTAGCAGATCAGATTGAGAAAATTCATTCTGAAAGCCCAGACAAGGGTTATCGTAGGCTCAATGACGATCTGCGCCATGACTACGGTATCCATGTCAATGACAAAAGAGTGCTCCGTATTTGCCGGGCCAGAGATATTCGGTCTACCGTGAAGTACAACAATCACGGCTGTACCAGACGGGCTAAGAATCCTCAATATCTCGCTGAAAACCTACTGGACCGCCAATTCTATGCCAGCAAGCCGAATGAAAAATGGCTGACCGATGTGACCGAGTTCAAATGGTATGAGGGGACAAAAGTACATAAGCTCTATCTCAGTGCCATTCTGGATCTCTACGACCGGCGCATTGTGTCCTATGTCATTGCTGAACACAACGATAATCCTCTTGTATTCAAGACCTTTGACAAGGCTGTGAAGGCCAATCCAAACGCGCGCCCCTTATTCCACAGCGACAGAGGTTTTCAGTATACCAACAGAACCTTCCACCAGAAACTTGTACAGGCGGGAATGGTACAGAGTATGTCCCGTGTGGCCCACTGTATTGACAATGGACCTATGGAAGGTTTCTGGGGAATCTTGAAACGGGAACGCTATTATGGCAGGCGTTTTACCAGTAAGCAGCCGCTTGTGCAGATGATTGTAAGTTACATCCGCTATTACAATACCAGTAGAGTCCAGCGCAGCCTAGGCGTGCTGACTCCGATGGAAAAGCACGCTTTGGGTCTCACTGCATAAAAAGCGGCTGGCAGCGCATTGGCTGCCAGCCGGCAAAACTTTATATTTTTTCACTGTCCTTTTGACGGGTAGCGGCTCA
>NZ_JBYUOW010000020.1:0-5236 GCF_058136395.1 Pseudoflavonifractor sp. HNCC25GI2 | reverse complement strand
TGGTGACCCGTACGGGAATCGAACCCATGTTTGCGGCGTGAGAGGCCGCCGTCTTAACCGCTTGACCAACGGGCCAGATGGTGCGCCTTCAGGGATTCGAACCCGGGACCCACTGATTAAGAGTCAGTTGCTCTACCAACTGAGCTAAAGGCGCATATTGTGCGCTTTTGCCTGCACCCTGAAAACCGAACAGTGAAACAACCTTCCATCGCTTACAAGCGCCTGCATTCTTTTTAACCTTTTAGGTCAAGCCCTCGGCTTATTAGTATCGGTCAGCTACATGCCTCGCAGCACTTCCACCTCCGACCTATCAACGACATAGTCTACGTCGAGCCTTACTCCTTAAAGGATGAGAGATCTAATCTTAGGGGGAGTTTCACGCTTAGATGCTTTCAGCGTTTATCTCGTCCAGACGTAGCTACCCAGCTGTGCCGTTGGCACGACAACTGGTGCACCAGAGGTCTGTCCATCCCGGTCCTCTCGTACTAAGGACAGCTCCCTTCAAATCTCTTACGCCCGCAACAGATAGGGACCGAACTGTCTCACGACGTTCTGAACCCAGCTCGCGTGCCACTTTAATCGGCGAACAGCCGAACCCTTGGGACCGAATTCAGCCCCAGGATGTGACGAGCCGACATCGAGGTGCCAAACCTCCCCGTCGCTGTGGACGCTTGGGGGAGATCAGCCTGTTATCCCCAGGGTAGCTTTTATCCGTTGAGCGACGGCACTTCCACTTGCATACCGCCGGATCACTAACTCCAACTTTCGTTACTGCTCCACCCGTCGGTGTCGCAGTTAGGCTCGTTTATGCGTTTACACTCACTGCACGATTTCCGTCCGTGCTGAACGAACCTTTGAGCGCCTCCGTTACCTTTTAGGAGGCGACCGCCCCAGTCAAACTGCCCACCTAACAGTGTCCCCCGACCGGATTCACGGCCGCAGGTTAGAAAACCAGCAAATGAAGGGTGGTATCCCAAGGGTGACTCCACCAAGGCTGACGCCCTGATTTCCATGTCTCCCACCTATCCTGTACATCATTTACCAATCCTCAGTATTAAGCTACAGTAAAGCTCCATGGGGTCTTTCCGTCTAGTTGCGGGTAACTGGCATCTTCACCAGTACTACAATTTCGCCGGGTGGGCTGTTGAGACAGCGCCCAAATCGTTACGCCATTCGTGCGGGTCAGAACTTACCTGACAAGGAATTTCGCTACCTTAGGACCGTTATAGTTACGGCCGCCGTTTACTGGGGCTTCAATTCAAACCTTCGCTTGCGCTAAGCTCTCCTCTTAACCTTCCAGCACCGGGCAGGCGTCAGCCCATATACGTCATCTTTCGATTTAGCATAGACCTGTGTTTTTGGTAAACAGTCGCTTGGGCCTATTCTCTGCGGCTCCTTTCGGAGCTCCCCTTATCCCGAAGTTACGGGGTAATTTTGCCGAGTTCCTTAACAACCCTTCTCCCGTTGGCCTTAGGATTCTCTCCTCATCTACCTGTGTCGGTTTGCGGTACGGGCACCTTAGCATACGCCAGAACTTTTCTCGCCTCGTTATTCGCTGACTTCCCTACTTAATTTCGGTCCCTTACGCCCGGGTCAACCAACGCCCGGGTTCAGCTAGCTCCAAGTGTCCTTCTGGTTTAAGTTTCGGTGGCTACGGAATTTCAACCGTATGTGCATCGACTACGCCTTTCGGCCTCGCCTTAGCTCCCGGCTTACCTTGGGCGGACGAACCTTCCCCAAGAAACCTTAGATTTTCGGCCATTATGATTCCCACATAATTCTCGCTACTCATTCCGGCATTCTCACTCGAATGAAGTCCACCAGTGCTTCCGCTCTGACTTCACCCCGCATTCGACGCTCCCCTACCACGCATTGCTGCATCCTAAGCTTCGGTTATACGCTTAGCCCCGTTACATTTTCCGCGCAGAGTCACTCGACCAGTGAGCTATTACGCACTCTTTTAATGAGTGGCTGCTTCTAAGCCAACATCCTGGTTGTTTTCGCAATTCCACATCGTTTTCCACTTAGCGTATATTTGGGACCTTAGCTGTAGGTCTGGGCTGTTTCCCTTTTGACCACGAGACTTATCTCACGTAGTCTGACTGCTAGTCATCAATTAGCCGGCATTCTGAGTTTGATAGGGTTCAGTAACTTTATCAGCCCCTAGCCCATTCAGTGCTTTACCTCCGGTAATCTAAACTAACGCTAGCCCTAAAGCTATTTCGGGGAGAACCAGCTATCTCCAAGTTCGATTAGAATTTCTCCGCTATCCACAGGTCATCCGCCACCATTGCAACGGGGGTCGGTTCGGTCCTCCATGGAGTTTTACCTCCACTTCAACCTGCCCATGGATAGGTCACCTGGTTTCGGGTCTATTGCACGCAACTAAAACGCCCTATTCAGACTCGCTCTCGCTTCGCCTCCGGTACTGAATACCTTAAGCTTGCTACGTACAATAACTCGCCGGACCGTTCTACAAAAAGTACCTCATCACTCATTAACGAGCTTTGAGTGCTTGTAAGCACAAGGTTTCAGGTTCTGTTTCACTCCCCTCCCGGGGTCCTTTTCACCTTTCCCTCACGGTACTGCTCCTCTATCGGTCATCAAGTAGTATTTAGGGTTGGAGGGTGGTCCCCCCAGTTTCCCACAGGGTTTCACGTGTCCTGCGGTACTCTGGAACTCGACTAACAGAAATCAGCTTTCGCTTACGGGACTCTCACCCGCTCTGGTTGGCCTTCCCATGCCATTCAGCTAGCCTATCCTGCCGTTGCGCCGGTCCACAACCCCGAAGGATAAATCCTTCGGTTTGCCCTCTTCCGCGTTCGCTCGCCACTACTTGCGGAATCTCTGTTGATTTCTCTTCCTCGCCCTACTTAGATGTTTCAGTTCAGGCGGTTCCCCACGTACACCTATTTGATTCAATGCACGCTGACAGAGTATTGCTCTGCCGGGTTTCCCCATTCGGAAATCTGCGGGTCAAAGCTTATGTGCAGCTCACCGCAGCTTATCGCAGCTTGTCACGTCCTTCATCGGCTCTTGATGCCAAGGCATTCCCCTTGCGCTCTTATCAGCTTGACCTATCGAACATAATGTTCTCTGGTTCTCAAGAATTATGCAGGCCTCAGATTTGGTTCATTGTAGTTTGTGTTACCCTTTATTTAAAAGTCCACAAAAAACTTTGTTACCTCTCTGTTGCTTGCTCGCAATTTCTTGCTTGCTTCACTGTTCAGTTTTCAAGGTGCAGACTTCCAACCTTTTTCAAGGTCAGATTGAAATGCTCAGGCGTTTGCCTAAACACTTCAATCTAATCTTGTTGGTGGAGATAAGCGGAATCGAACCGCTGGCCTCCTGCTTGCAAGGCAGGCGCTCTCCCAGCTGAGCTATACCCCCGTTGGCAAAGCTTGGTGGTGGGCCCAAGTGGACTCGAACCACCGACCTCACGATTATCAGTCGTGCGCTCTAGCCAGCTGAGCTATGGGCCCGTCGGCGCCGCTCCCTCAGCAGCGTACACCCTCTAAATTAAACAACGTGACATCCAACCGACCACCAGAGGTCTGACCTTAGGACATTACAGCAAACATCTAAGTTTACTGAGGTCTCCTTAGAAAGGAGGTGATCCAGCCGCTCGTTCTCGAACGGCTACCTTGTTACGACTTCACCCCAATTATCGAACCCACCTTCGGCCGCGCCCCCCTTGCGGTTAGGCTACGGACTTCGGGTGTTCCCGACTCTCATGGTGTGACGGGCGGTGTGTACAAGGCCCGGGAACGTATTCACCGCGGCATGCTGATCCGCGATTACTAGCGATTCCAACTTCATGCAGGCGGGTTGCAGCCTGCAATCCGAACTGGGATGGCTTTTAGGGATTTGCTCCACCTCGCGGTATTGCTTCCCTCTGTTGACCACCATTGTAGTACGTGTGTGGCCCAGGGCATAAGGGGCATGATGATTTGACGTCGTCCCCACCTTCCTCCGTTTTGTCAACGGCAGTCTCGCTAGAGTGCTCTTGCGTAGCAACTAACAATAAGGGTTGCGCTCGTTGCGGGACTTAACCCAACATCTCACGACACGAGCTGACGACAACCATGCACCACCTGTCTCTACTTTCCCCGAAGGGCACCTAATGCATCTCTGCTTCGTTAGTAGGATGTCAAGCCCTGGTAAGGTTCTTCGCGTTGCTTCGAATTAAACCACATACTCCACCGCTTGTGCGGGCCCCCGTCAATTCCTTTGAGTTTCAACCTTGCGATCGTACTCCCCAGGTGGGATACTTATTGTGTTAACTGCGGCACGGAGGGGGTCAGTCCCCCCACACCTAGTATCCATCGTTTACAGCGTGGACTACCAGGGTATCTAATCCTGTTTGCTCCCCACGCTTTCGCGCCTCAGCGTCAGTTACTGTCCAGCAATCCGCCTTCGCCACTGGTGTTCCTCCGTATATCTACGCATTTCACCGCTACACACGGAATTCCGATTGCCTCTCCAGCACTCAAGAACTACAGTTTCAAATGCAGGCCACAGGTTGAGCCCGTGGTTTTCACATCTGACTTGCAATCCCGCCTACACGCCCTTTACACCCAGTAAATCCGGATAACGCTTGCCACCTACGTATTACCGCGGCTGCTGGCACGTAGTTAGCCGTGGCTTATTCCTTAGGTACCGTCACTTGCTTCGTCCCTAAGAAAAGAAGTTTACAACCCGAGGGCCTTCTTCCTTCACGCGGCGTTGCTGGGTCAGGCTTGCGCCCATTGCCCAATATTCCCCACTGCTGCCTCCCGTAGGAGTCTGGGCCGTGTCTCAGTCCCAATGTGGCCGGCCAACCTCTCAGTCCGGCTACTGATCGTCGCCTTGGTGGGCCGTTACCCCGCCAACTAGCTAATCAGACGCGAGGCCATCTCAGAGCGATAAATCTTTGGCAGTCAGAGCCATGCGACCCAACTGCATTATGCGGTATTAGCACAATTTTCACTGTGTTATTCCCCACTCCGAGGCAGGTTCCTCACGCGTTACTCACCCGTCCGCCACTAAGTAACCAAATCCATTGGACGAATCCTCTGTCATTGGCACTCCGTTCGACTTGCATGTGTTAAGCACGCCGCCAGCGTTCATCCTGAGCCAGGATCAAACTCTCAATAAAATGGTATCTAAAGAACCGAGGTTCCTTAAATCAATTTTATTGAAGCTTAATTCAAGCTTCAAAGAAAGAAATCAAATTGACGTTGTTCCTACAAGCTTC
>NZ_JBYUOW010000019.1:0-7380 GCF_058136395.1 Pseudoflavonifractor sp. HNCC25GI2 | reverse complement strand
AAATCCTTGACACTACCGCTTTGGATGGCATAGTAGTTTATCCTCCTTTCGTTTTTGTGGTAAAAGAAAAGCAGGAAACCTCGAAAGATTTCCTGCCTAAAAAGTTATATATGTTTTATAGAGCAAATATTTCAACACATATATTCCATTATCTCATTATCTTCAAAATATTGCTCATTTCGATACAGAAGATGACAAAATGTGTTAGGAAACAACTCATTTAGAATGCCTGTAATGCCGTACCATTCTTCTGACAGTTTTTTGTTCCTGAAAATGGTTTCCTCTGAATAGTCCACTCCAGCCTTTGCGGAAAGCTCCACCAACTCAAAAGCTGTATCAAAAGTCAAGGTATAATCTAATCTGTGAGCAATTCTGTTGCGAAAGTAATTGATTCGCTTTAATAGATTTTTCTCGTTTTCGTTAACAAAATTGCCATCAAAGAGTAAATCAATTTTTTTAGAAAATGTATATTTTGATGCAGTTTTTTGAGTTGCTTTTTCCAAGATCGTGTTCATTGCAAACTCTAAGAACAGATGCCCTTTAATATACCTGATTAAGTTTTCATCGTAATCATTATAAAAATCTATAATGTTAGTATAACTACGACTGTCCAATGGAGTAGCCGATCCGTTAGATATATCGGCTACCGCAGAATCTGTTTTGCTTGCCAAACATACATATTCAAGAAATGAAGAATATTGTTTGTACGGATATTTGTTTGTAATTTCTTCCTTAATTTGCTCAAGTTGTTCATCACTGATAGATGGCAAAATCTCCATCATCTTATGAACCAATTGGTAGTTTTTTTCTTCCACTGTATCGTATTCTTCATCTGTCTTTGAGAGCAGCTCCATATATTCATTAGTTGTCATCAATAATTTCCCCTTATTGCAAAATAGTAGCATAAAAATTATACTATGCCCACGCATCAATTGCAAAGGGGACCGGGCAAATTAGAAATCCGGGAACAGCTCCAGTTCGGCAAACTCGGCGTCGCTCATAGCCCGGAGCTTGGAGAGGGCGCTGTCCGTCAGCTCCCGCAGCTCGGCTTCCTCCGGCGAAAGCTCACCGCACATCTCCGTCAGCGCCTCAATCAGCCCGGTGCGGCTGCCGGTGTTGTAGATACAAAGCAGGTTCGTTTCCTCAAAAGTGAAGTTTCCCATATCAAATCTCCCTTTCCGCGCTCTTTTTAGGCGCTGCCTTTTTGTGTTCCGCCTTGGGCTGGCTTTTCAGCTGCTCCATGACGGACTTTTTCTGTTCCCGGTCCTCCCGGTGGGCGGCGTCGGCCAAATCCATGAGGGAAATGGGCTGGCCGCTGCGGGCCTGCTGTTCCAACTGGGCCACCGTCGGCTCCTTGGGGCCATTGTTGATGATGCCGTCGATCATACCGTAGTCATCCTCCAGCATCATCTCAGCATTTTTCAGCGGATTATCCGGCAGGAATCCGGGAACCTGCTCAAAGCCAAAGCTGTCGCAGTAATGACAGGATACCTTGCCGTCCCGCTTGATGGCAACGATGTCGCTGACACTCATGGACGGACTGTGAAAATCAACCGGTTTTTGCAGATTGAACCGCTCATACAGCTTTTCCAGCTGCTCTATGGTGCTGCCAGAACCGTCCAGAGGGGCGGTGTAGATCAGATCATAGTTGTTCCGGTCCACAGTCAGATTGTGCGATTGCAGCCAATCCAGATTCATAAAGCGCACATTCTGGGGGTCCTCCCGGTTCACCTGATAAATGGCAAAGCAGTCACCCGCATGGGAGAGAAATGCCTGTTCCCGTTCCAGCTGCCGATCCAGCCGTTCCAGCACTTTTTCATGGAAAGCCGGACTTTGCTCCCATTCCTCACGGGACACGGCAAAGATGCCGTCATGGGCATCCAGGTCAGCGGTATCAAAGGCCATTTCCGGGTTTTCTCCCTCCTGGACGATATAAACAGTCAGGTCTCGCTCCATCAGTTCATAGGCTCTCTCTTTGGAAAGCGGCAGCAAATCGCTGTCCAGATAGCCGCATTTCTCAAGATTATCCTGGGTCAGCACCGGGTCCGGCATGGGATACTCGTCCAACGCCTGCTCCTGAGCATCCGGCAGCTGGGTGGCGGCAGCTTCTGCGGTCTGCTGGTGAGCGGCCTCCTGCAAAGTCTCAATCATGGACAGTGAGGCATCCTTGATGGACTTGTCGCCCATCCCCAGGTTTTCGTAGATGTGGCTGACTGCTGCGGAACGGCCCATGTCGGTTCCATCCAGCTGGCCGCCGTCCAGTTGCTTCATAGTTGCCATATCGTAGAGCGTGTAGTCCCAGCCGGTGTCGCAGGGCTGAACATGAAGATAGGCGCTATCGTCCAGCACCAGCAGGGCCTCCCGGTACTCGGCGCTGGGCTGAGATACTTCTTCCGTAGGGGCCTTTTCCTCCTCAGTCTGCTGGGGTGTCTGCTCCGGCTTCTGAGCTGCGGCCAAATCAAGACCGCGTTCCTTGCAGATTTCCTTGTAGTGACGCTCGATGTCGTTAATCAGCTCACAGGAAGTCTTGTTGATGGTCTCCAGGCTGTCCCGCAGCTCCTTCAGCTCCTTGTCCTTGGACCAGGAAGCGATGTAGGCAAAGCTGTTTTCACCGGTCTGGATGCCGAAATACTGACAGACCGCATAGGAGACGCTTTCCGCTTGCACTTCTTCTGTATTTCTGTTCTTGGCAACCCGTTGTAGATCATAAAAATCTTCTTCGACATACAGGTTCCATGCAAACTGATTTTCGTCCAGATAGCACCAACCCATGTCAGCGGCAAACTGCTCCGCCTCGGCTTCAGTTGCAAAACCAGAGTAATAATCTCTTACCGTGCCGCCGCCGCTATCCATGACAATTTTCCAGGATTGCTCAACTTCATACTTTTTCGGGTCATGGAGCTTGCTATGTGCGACCTCATGAACGGCGGCGGAAATGGTCTGCACCTCGCTCATACCTTCCCGAATGGCGATCCGCTGCTGCTCAGAGGAAAAATAGCCATCCATGCTCTCGGCCATCGGCTCAAACTCGATGGGAACCGGGGCGGAACGGCGCAGCGCCTCCAGGAACGCCTCGTAGTGCGGCACCGTCCCAGACAAGTTGGCAACCAGATCCGGCAAGGGCTTGCCCTCCGTCTGCTTCACATCGAATACCTTGACTGGACGGAACAGGGGGATCTCAATTTCCTTTTCCTCCATGACCGCCTTGCCGTCTGCGTCCAGAATAGGAGCCTGGGTATCCGGGTCGCGCTTCATTTCTTCGATCTTCTTTTTGTAGGGCGTAGGGGCAATGATCGTGATGCCATGCTCACCCTTTTTCACATGGCGTTCAAACTGGTTTTTCCACTTGTTGAACCCGGCCACCAGGGTGGCGTCCGGGCGCTGCATATAGATGAGCATGGTGTTGTTGACGGAGTAGCGGTGGAACTTGGACATGACAGACAGGTAGCGCATATACTTTTCGCTCTCGAACAGCTCCTTGATACCCTGTTCAATGCCTGCCGTGATTTCCTGCAACCGCTCCCGGTTGGTGGGCTTATCAGCCATGATTTTCACTCTCCTTTCCAAATTGGCGATTTCTGATTGATGTTCGGCAATCCACAGCTTCTGTTCCTCCGGGCCGTCCTCCAGGAAAAAATCCAGCAGATAGCCCGTATAGTCCTTTTTCTGAATTGCCTCCATAAAACGGGGATGGGGATGTTCTTCCGGTGTTTTGGGGGAATAGTCCGTTTCCCACTTTCTCAGCAGATGATAGTAGTCAGCCAGGACACGAAAGACATGATCCCGATCCTCTTTGAACTTCTGTGCCTCGGTTTTCTGCCGGACATAGCGCCTCCGGGGAGGGGCCTGACTGTCATAAGCCAGGCCAAAATCCTGGGTCAGTTTCTCAGCGGCCTCCTTGGGGGACAGATTGTAGAGCCTCGCTGTGAAGTCGATCACATCGCCGGTGGCACCGCAGCCGAAGCAGTAGAAGTATTCCTCGTTCAGCTTCATGCTGGGATTTTTGTCATCGTGGAATGGGCAGCAGGCCATGCCGCTCCGGTTGACCTCGATCCCATATATCTGCGCCGCATCCCGGACGGTGACAGACTGTTTGACGGCCTCAAAGACGCTCTCGGCCATGCTCATTCATTGCCTTTCTTGGGGGTGGGCGGCCTGTACCCGGCAGCCTTGGCCCGTTCACTGGCTGCCTTACGGCGCTCGGCGCTGTACGGTTCCCGGACGGACACGCAGCGTTTGGGAACGAGAAAAGTTTGGCGGTCCTTTTTCATAATCTGGTCCGGGTATTTCTCCGCCAGCCGCCGCAGCTTTTCCAGTAGCCGGGGGTCATGGGTATAGACTTCGGCGGTGGCTTCAGCCTGGTTGTAGAGGATAATGGTTTCCTGTTCATAAAGGGAGAGCTTCATCGTTTGCCGCCTTTCTGCTGGTCAAACTCCAGCTTGAAGTTGGCGTACTGCCCATCGTCCTCCAGCACCACGGTGGCGTCGTAGGTCTTGCCGGTTTTCTCGGAGTGCAGGCCGCTTACATGGGCGCGGCCATTTTTGAGTAGCGCCGTCACGATGGCCTTGGTTGGCTGCTTGCGCTTCAGCTCCCACCACTTGTTGTTTTTCCAAATGGCAAATTTACAGCCCTCGCTCTGGCAGAAGAACCCCTTTTGCAGCTCCGCCACATCGCCACCGCAGCGGGGGCATTTGCCCACCACCTCGCGGGGCGGCGTGAACAGATACTCGGTGCCCTTAATCATCCGATAGGTTCCCACCAGCTCCTTGAGCATGGTGGAAATTCCATCCATGAAATCCTCCGGGGCCAGCTCGCCGCGCTCAATCTCACCCAGTCGGTACTCCCATTCAGCGGTCAACAGGGGCGATTGCAGCTGCTCCGGCAGCACGGTGATAAGGGATACCGCATCATGGGAGGGCAGGAGCTGCACGGTTTTCTTGCTCTTTTTGCGTTCCAGAAAGCCGGTGGACACCAGCTTTTCTAAGATACCGGCGCGGGTGGCCGGGGTCCCCAGGCCCTTGCGTTCGGCGTCCTCCGGCATATCGTCCTTCCCGGCAGTCTCCATCGCGGAAAGCAGCGTATCTTCTGTGAGGATTTGTCAAGGTAGGATGTGGATTATTTCTTTTTGCTGGTACATTCATTCATAATCAGCGTATTCACGCTGTCCGTAAAAGTCCGCTTGGTATTCTGCGGAAAATGCACTCTTACCCGATAAGTGGTATTACCTATCTTTTTCTTGAAATGCTCTGTATTCACTTTCTTGCTTTCTTCCATGTTCTTCTCCCTTCACGCAAAAAGGACAGCTACAAACCATTGCTTGTAAACTGCCCTCTCGCTGTTATAATGACTGTTCATTTTTCTTCCTGCTGTGTATCTGACTGCGTTGATTTTGCTCGGCTTCTCGGGTCATGGCAAGCATTTTATGGTTATGCTCAATAACCTCTGTTGACGCAAGCTCCGTAACCACTCTTGCATAGTCGGGATTGCTCTCCTGCAATTGTTCTTCCAGTTTTGCCTTTTCCGCTGTCCATTTCTTCGGTGTAATCTTCTCATCAGAGGAAAGCATTTTCTTTAATTTTGCACGATAACTGTCGTATTCTCTAAGCTCCGTTTCATGCTCCTTATCATATTTACGCTTGGCAAATCCTTTCAGCGAATTACTCGTCTTATGATACACGATATAAGGCTCATAATCACTGTATGCCACAAGCAACTGCTCCAGTCTTGCTATCTGCTCCGCAAGCTGTTGTCTCTCCGCTGACAGCTTCTCATAGGCTGGCTCTCGCTGTGTCTTAAACTCCTGCAACTGCTCAAAGCTCTCAATCTGATTTGCCACAACAAAACGCTCCATTCTCTCCTGCTCCTGCAATGACTGTCTTTGAGAAATCTTCCTCAAATATTTGCTCTTGATTACTGGCAATTCCAGTCTGCCCTTTTTGCCGACAACTGCTCTAATCATATCAAGGACTTCATTTGCAGTATTGCGTACTGCTTCAACTGGCTTGGAATTAACAAGCTTCTGCAACTGTTCCTCTGCTTTTGCCACAAGCATTTTTGCAGTAAGAATAGCCTTATTCTGCTCCATTATCCTGCGGTTGACATTCCCTCTCTCTGTCTGTATTCCTGCCCTTTCCAGCGCACTGGCTTTCTCTCCCAAATGTATCTGTGGTATGGTATCAAGCCCCTGCTCTGCAAATGACCTATGCTCCCAAAAATTCTCCCTTAATCCGTTTTTATCATTGACCGCATTTATGGTGTCAGCTAAATCCTTGCGCCACTTCCTGGCATTCTCCCTGCTGTTCCATCCAGTCACATCCTGCGTGGTGCATTTATATTGCCCATTCTTTTTTCTTATCTTGTTTCCGTCTGCGTCCAGTGCATAAATCTTCTTCTGCTTATCTCCCCATGAACCATCTTCCAAAATAGGACGCATGGTAAGCATAATATGGCAGTGAAGATTACGCTGGTGCGTATTCGGATTTTCAGAGTCATGGATGGCAAACTGCGCACACATTCCGTCATCCACAAAGTTCCTTTTCACATAATCCCTCATTACCTCTATGGCAAGCTCATAACTCCACTCATTCGGCAGATTGATTTTATATGACCTCGCCAGCTGTGCTTTGGCAGATTTACTCTCCCTCATTTCAACGGAGTTCCATAGCACCGATGGGTCTGAATATTCTGCTGGTGCATTGACCGGAAGCATGACCTCATTATGCACCAAATCCTCGGTATACTTCGGGTAATAGGTTGTTCCGTCATATTCAGAGTACATGGTAGTACGGCTGATATATGCAGATTTGTCAACTGCGGATGAACCACCTCTGCACTTTGCACCTCTTCCGATAATGGCAACTCGGGTACTTAGGTTTTTAACTGCCATAGCCACACCTCACTCTCCTGCATAGGCTGTGGCAGACCGATACTGTGGATTGTGCGGTATCGGCTGACTTTGTGGGCAGTGCAGCTCCGCTCTTTGGAGCTTCACTGAACGCAAAGTATGCAAATGGGTAGGTGCGCCCTCTGCACCGAAGGGAAAACGCAGTGTTCCCTTTTGACTGCCCTCGGCAGGCAACAGCTGTCTGCAAGACCCCTCGGAGAGCGCACATACCATTGCAGATGGTATATCTGTGCGCAACGAGAAAATCTCGTTGACTGGTCTTAGGCATTTTCGCTCTTGCCAGTACCTTCATCCCCTGCCACCTCACTTTCAGCTTTTACAACTGCATTCTCACGCTTTTCAGCACTTTCCTTTTTCACGATTTCAATAATGCGCTGGCACTGCTCCGACTTCATCCCCGAAGCAATAATTCTGTTCAGCTCCTGCTCGTCAAACTGGTAGCACTCTGGAAAGTATTTATGAACAATACCACCCAT
>NZ_JBYUOW010000018.1:0-8731 GCF_058136395.1 Pseudoflavonifractor sp. HNCC25GI2 | reverse complement strand
CCTTTGAAGAGGAGAATTTACTTCGTTGGAAAAGCACAACATGCTCCGGTCAGGAAACGACATAGAGTTCCCGTGGGCAGTACTCACGAATCCTCCTGCTCAATGGTGGCTTTGGCCGCCAGCAGGAGCAGCTCCTGGAATGCGGCCCGCTGTTCCTCGGACATCTCTCGGGTCATACGCTGAAAGCACACGTCGATCTGCTCCCGCACGGAGGGATAGGCCGCCCAGGCCCGCTGGGTGGGCTGGATGTCGTAGGTGCGCTTGTCCTTGGGATTGGTGGTGCGCACCAAAAAGCCGGTTTCCTCCAGCTTGGTCACGGTCTTGGCAATGACGCTTTTGTCCAGCCCCAGCCGCTTGGTGATCTCATCCTGGGTCAGGGATTGGAAATCACAGACAATGAGGATGACCATGGCCTGAGCCGCGGTCAGCCCATACTGGGCGCAGCTGTTGTTCAGCCAGACATGAGATTTTCGGTACAGGATCGAAATTGCCTTAAATGGGCTGTCCATCACATTTTCCAAGCCTTGTCCCCTCTTTTCTATCTGAAAAATATCATCAATATTATAGCGCGGCGGAGTTGGAATTGCAAATCTCTTCTGGGGCTCCGTAGCAAAATGGTGGCAAATGCAACTAACTATTGACACATCCACGCAAGGCGTGTTATAGTGAGATGGTGGCATTTGCCACTATTTTTATTGCCTTTGCGCAAAGGAGTTTTGCTTGTATGGAAAAAACGGAAAAGATTTGGAACAGGCGGTTTATCCTCCTGTTCATCACCAACCTGTTGGTGTTGGCCGCCTTTTATGCGTCCATCCCCATTATCCCGGTCTACTGTGAGGAAATTGGGATTACAGGCTCCAAGGTGGGCATTGTGCTGACGGCCATGTCGGTGGCCACGGTGCTGTTCCGTCCTGTGGCCGGGTACCTGCTGGATAACTTCAACCGGTATCACGTATATCTGCTGTTTCTGGCCATGTTCTGCCTGTCCTTTCCCGCCTTTCTCCTCTTTCCCACCTTTGGACTTTTGATCCTGGTGCGGCTTTACATGGGCGCGGTGTACTCGGTGTGTGCCTCCGCCACCATGACTATGGCCGGCGACGTGCTGCCCGTGGCCAAGATTACCGAGGGCATCAGCCGCTTTGCCTTTACTGTTTCCATCGGCATGGCGGTGGGTCCCTATGTGGGGCTGCAGGTCCAGAGCAACATGAGCAGCAAGGCCTCCTTCCTCACCATCTTCGGCATCACGGTGGCCGCCCTGATCTGCGTGTCCTGCTGCCGCCTGAAGTACCCCAAGGTGGAGCGAAAAAAGTTTTCCCTCAAGGAGTCCCTCTACGGCCCTGCCGCTCCCTTCATGCTGAACATGATGTTTCTGATGATCCCCTACGGCGCAGTGATTGCCTACTCCTCCATCCTGGCGCAGGAGAAGGATATCATGGGCTACCTGCCTTATTTCTATATCTGCCTGGTGGTGGGTATGCTGCTGTCCAAAACCTCGACGCAGAAGGTCATCGATGCGGGCAATCATGGCCCTCTGGTCTATGTTAGTCTGGCGGTGCTGATTGTCACCATGATTAGCTTCCTGTTTTTGACCACGGGTGTGCATCTGCTCATCGCCGGGTTCTTCTTTGGTCTGGGCTACGGTATTCTCCAGCCCCTCTTCCAGTCCTTTGTCACCGGCACCACTCCGGCGCCTCAGCGGGGCGTGGCAAACTCCACCTATATGCTCTCCTATGACATCGGCATCGGCATCGGATCCCTGCTCATGGGCTTTATGCAGGAGTCCATCGGTCTGACCACCGGCTTTGCCGTGACGGCCATTTTCTATTTGGTGGGCGGAGCGGTGTATCTCGTCTACGTGGACCGCTATTACTGCAGACTGAAGCGGGATGGTGCCGGCAGGAGATGACCTGTACCGGAGCGAAGAATGAAGAGGCGATCTGGATCTCGGTAAAGAATGGGAAAAAAGCCCGGCAAATTTCAGATATGTCCTATAAACTGCACACGGGCCGGTGCGGAGAAAAATTTGAGAAAAACATTCGGAAATTCCTTGCCTCGAGGGGCTATGATGCAGGAAATAATGCATTTTTTGACGGGCATGAAATAAATTTTGTGTCAAAAAAGGGGATTAATCTTTGACTTTCCCTTTTGTGAAGCATATAATCTAGGCACGCGTGGCCCATCTATTATTCGCAAGACGTGTCATGACCACAGTGGGAATGACACGTCGTTTCTTTTCGGCGGAAGATGGAGCCCAGGTGCCGGAGGCGGATGGACCGGATCGGAGCAGATACGGAACGTCCGGCCTGTGTGAAATTCGGCTGGCTGTCCCAGGGGAGCGCCGCCCATACCCCGACGGACAGAGCAGCCGTCTTACATTCAAAAGATGAAGAAGGGATGTCATGAAACAGGATAGAAAGCGCTTTCTGTTGCTTTGGCTGTGCATCTGTGTGGTGCTGCTGGTGGGCGCGCTGGCGGCACCGGGGGGAGGAGAGAGCGAGACCATACAGGAGGCCATGCGGGATGCGGTGCTGCATGAGACCAATCAAATCAGCCTGTTCGGCCTGCGCTCGGTGAATCCGGGCTATATCTCCTCGCTGGTGGTAACGGTGGTGCTGCTGGTGGCTGCGCTGCTCATCCGTGTCTTTGTTATTCCCAGGTTTCAGTATGTACCAGGGAAGTTTCAGATGCTGCTGGAGCAGGCGGTGGGCATGTTTGACGGCCTGGCCAAATCCAACAGCCCCTGGCGCAACGGATTTTTGGGGGCTTACGTCTTTGCCGCCGGCGCCTACATCTTTACGGGGACGCTGTTTGAGCTCTTTGGCTTCCAGGCCATTGCCATAAACGGCAATTCCGTCACGCTCCCCGCGCCCCTGTCTGATGTGAACGGGGCCATTATGCTGGGCGTGCTGTCCTACCTGGTTATTTTCTCCGGCGCCATTGCAGGGAACGGCATCCGGGGAATCGGCAGCGCCCTGAAGGAAATTTCCCTGCTCATTTCCATGAGCTTCCGTCTGTTCGGCGCCCTGCTCAGCGGCCTTCTGGTGACGGAGCTGGTTTACTACTACATCCAGCTCAGCTTTGTCCTGCCGGTGCTTGTGGGAGTGCTGTTCACCCTGCTGCACGCCCTCATTCAGAGCTACGTGCTGACGATGCTGACTGCGCTGTTTTACGGCGAAATGTCTGAACGCAAGGAGCGCCGTCCCAAGGCCCGGAAGAAACGGGCCGGGGAGCCGCTGCAGAATGTTTAAATTGATTTGGAGGTCTTTATCATGCGTTTCGTAAAAAAGGTTCCGGTAGTACTTCTGATTCTGATGCTGACGGTGGCCCTGGCGGCACCTGCCTATGCAGCCGGCAGCGACCAGACCGCTGAGACCACTCAGACCACTGCCGCCGAGAATAATACAGCCTCGAGTGACAAGAGCGCTTCCGTGGGCCTGAAGGCCATTGCCGTGGGCATTGCCATCGGCCTGGCCGCCGCGGGCGGCGCCGTTGGCATGGGTATTGTGGGCGGCAAGGCGGCCGACGGTATCTCCCGCCAGCCCGAGATGGAGGGCAAAATCCGTACCACACTGATGCTGGACCTGGTATTTATTGAGACCGCTATTATCTATGCGCTGTTGGTAGTCATTCTGGTCATCTTTGTCCTGTAAAGGCGGTGCGGTTATATGAGTATTCCACTGAATATTGACTGGCAGCAGATTCTGCTGCATCTGTTCAATTTCGCGATCCTGGCCGGCGGGCTGTATCTGCTTTTGTACCGCCCGGTCAAGAAATTCATGGAACAGCGCCAGAACCACTATGAGAGCATGCACCAGCAGGCCCAGCAGGACCGGGAGCAGGCGGAGAAGCTGAAGGCGGAGTATGAGGACAAGCTGTCCCAGGTTGAGACCGCCATCACCCAGCGCAAGGCCGAGGCGGAGCAGGAGCTCAGCCAGCTCCGGAGCCAGCGGGTGGCGGAGGCCAAGCAGGAGGCGGAGGCCATTCTGGCCAAAGCCCGGGAGAGCGCAAAGCGGGAGCAGGAGGAGCTGGTGTCCAGCGCCTCCAAGGAGCTGGTGGATATGGCGGTTACCGCGGCGGAAAAGATCGCCCTGGGCGCCGACGGCGATCCCTACGAGCAGTTCCTGAACCTGGCAGAGAGGAGGACCTCCCATGAGCAATCCCGGTGAGAGAAAAGCGGTTCTCCGGGGCGGAACACCGCCCAGCGAGGAGAACCGGAAGCGCCTGCTGGACTTCCTGCGGCAGACCTATCATCAGGAGTTTACCCTGGAGTGGGAGCAGGACGATGCTCTGACCGGCGGGTTTACCCTGCAGGTGGGCACCGATGTATACGACTGGAGCGTTGAGGGACGGCTGCGTCAGTTTGAAGAGCGGATGCGGCAGCTCAAGCCCTCCCGGGAGAACCTGCTCCCCCTGATTCGGGAGACCATGATCAACTGGACGCCGGAGGTGTCCGCCCAGGAGGTGGGACAGGTGCTGACGGTGGGCGACGGAATCGCCACCGTGGCCGGCCTGGAGCACGCCGTCTACGGCGAAATCCTGCTGTTCTCCTGCGGGGTCAAGGGCATGGTTCAGGAGCTGCGGGAGGACGAGCTGGGCTGTATCCTCTTTGGAGACGAGGAGGAGATCGTCCAGGGCAGCGAGGTGCGCCGCAGCGGAAAGATGGCCGGTACTCCGGTGGGCGACGCCTTCCTGGGCCGGGTGGTGGACGCGCTGGGCACGCCCATCGACGGCAAGGGCGAAATTGCTGCCAAGGACTACCGCCCCATCGAGACCCCTGCCCCCTCCATCATTGACCGCCAGTCGGTGAACCGCCCCATCGAGACGGGAATTTTGTCCATTGACTCCATGTTCCCCATCGGCCGGGGCCAGCGTGAGCTAATCATCGGCGACCGCCAGACCGGCAAGACGGCCATCGCCCTGGACACCATTCTGAATCAGAAGGGCAAGGACGTGATCTGCATCTATGTGGCCATCGGCCAGAAGGCCAGCTCGGTGGCCCAGGTGGTGCAGACGCTGGAGAAATTCGGCGCTCTGGACTACTCCGTGGTGGTCAGCGCCTCGGCCAGTGACTCGGCTACCCTGCAGTACATCGCCCCCTATGCCGGCTGTGCTCTGGGGGAATATTTTATGGACAAGGGCCGGGACGTGCTCATTGTGTACGACGATCTCAGCAAGCACGCCATCGCTTACCGGGCGCTGAGCCTGCTGCTGGAGCGGTCCCCCGGACGTGAGGCCTACCCCGGCGACGTCTTTTACCTTCACTCCCGTCTGCTGGAGCGCTCCGCCCACCTGTCCCAGGAGCGGGGCGGAGGCAGCATGACCGCCCTGCCCATCGTGGAGACCCAGGCCGGCGACGTGTCTGCCTACATTCCCACCAACATCATCTCCATCACCGACGGACAGATCTTCCTGGAGAGCGACCTGTTCTTCGCCGGCCAGCGTCCGGCTGTCAACGTGGGCCTGTCCGTGTCCCGTGTGGGCGGCGACGCCCAGACCAAGGCCATGAAGAAGGCGGCGGGTTCCCTGCGTCTGGATCTGGCCCAGTTCCGGGAGATGGAGGTGTTTACCCAGTTCTCCAGCGACCTGGATGAATTCACCCGTAAGCAGCTGACTTACGGCCAGGGCCTGATGCGGCTGCTGCGCCAGCCCCAGTACCACCCTATGTGCCAGCACCAGCAGGTTATCCTCCTGGTGGCGGCTCTCAGCCACGCCTTCCAGGACATCCCCGTCCGGCAGATGGACCAGTTCCGGAAGGAGTTTTTGGACCACATGGAGAAGACCGCGGGGGCGCTGTGCCACGGGATTGACCGGACCGGCCAGCTCACCGACCAGGATATCGCCTCCATTCAGGACCTGGCCCGGGCCTTTGTGAAGCAGTATCAGAGCGCCGGGTCCGCGGCGGCAGAGGAGTAAGCACCATGGCAAGTACCGCGGAAATCAAAAGCAGAATTGACAGCATCATGGAGACCCGGAAAATCACCAATGCCATGTACCTCATTGCTTCCACCAAGCTGCGCCGGGCCCGCAGTGAGCTGGAGCAGACCCGGCCCTATTTCGATGCCCTGCGCAGCGAAATCAAGCGTGTTTTCCGTACGGCCAACGATGTGGACAGTCACTATTTCTATCCACCCGACCAGGAGCCGGAGCTGCCCGGCACCTACGGCTGTCTGGTCATTACGGCGGACAAGGGGCTGGCTGGAGCCTATAACCAGAACGTGCTGAAGGAGGCCCAGCGGCTGCTGGAGGACCACAGTGACACCAAGCTCTTTGTGGTGGGGGAGTATGGGCGGCGCTTTTTTACCCAGCACCACATCCCCATCGAGCGGATGTTCCTTTATACCGCCCAGAATCCCACCCTGGACCGGGCCCGTGAGATCAGTGCTATGCTGCTGGACCAGTATGACCGGGGCCTGCTGAAGAAAATTTTTGTGATTTACACGGACATGGAGAACGGTCTCACTGCCTGTGTCCACTCCACTCGGCTGCTGCCCTTCCACAGAACCTACTTCACGCCGCCGGAGAAGGAGAAGAAAATCATGGTGCCCTTCGAGTTTGAGCCCTCCGTCTCGGCGGTGCTGAACGGCATCATGCACAGCTATCTCACCGGGTTTATTTACAGTGCCCTCATTGACAGCTTCTGCAGTGAGCAGCAGGCCCGGATGACGGCCATGGACTCGGCCAACCGCAACGCGGAGGAGCTGCTGGCGGATTTGTCCCTGCAGTATAACCGGGTGCGTCAGGCGGCCATTACCCAGGAGATTACCGAGGTCACCGCCGGGGCCAAGGCCCAGAGGAAAAAAAGGAGAAAAAAAGAGGTGCAGGTATCGTGAAATACGGAAGCATCGTTCAAATATCCGGCCCGGTGGTGGATGTGCGGTTTGAGGCCGGCAGCCTGCCCCGGATCCGGGAGGCGCTTACCGTCTGCGTGAACGGGGAGCAGCGGGTCATGGAAGTGGCCCAGCACATAGGAGACGACATGGTGCGCTGCGTCCTGCTGGCGGGGAGCGAGGGGCTGTCCCGGGGCATGGAAGTCAGTGCGCCGGGCAGCAGCATCACCGTTCCGGTGGGCACGGTTACCCTGGGGCGCATGTTCAACGTCCTGGGCGAGGTCATCGACGGGGGAGAGCCCCTCACCGAGCCGGTGGAGCGCCACAGCATCTACCGCAAGCCCCCTGCCTTTGAGGAGCAGCGCCCCGTGGGCGAAATCCTGGAGACGGGCATCAAGGTCATTGACCTGCTGGAGCCCTACCCCAAGGGCGGCAAAATCGGCCTGTTCGGCGGCGCCGGAGTGGGCAAGACCGTGCTGATCCAGGAGCTTATCCACAATGTGGCCATGGAGCACAACGGCTACTCCGTCTTTACCGGTGTAGGCGAGCGAAGCCGGGAGGGCAACGACCTGTGGAATGAGATGCAGGGCAGCGGCGTGTCCGACAAGACCGCCCTGGTTTTCGGCCAGATGAACGAGTCCCCCGGCGTACGTATGCGCGTGGCGCTCACTGGCCTGACCATGGCCGAGTACTTCCGGGATGAGGAGCACAAGGACGTGCTGCTGTTTATCGACAACATCTTCCGCTTTGTTCAGGCGGGCAGCGAGGTTTCCACCCTGCTGGGGCGGATGCCCTCCGCCGTGGGCTACCAGCCCACCCTGGCCAACGAGATGGGCGAGCTGCAGGAGCGGATTACCTCCACCCGCAGCGGATCGGTCACCTCCGTCCAGGCGGTGTACGTCCCGGCTGACGACCTCACCGACCCGGCCACCGCTACTACCTTTACCCACCTGGACGCCACCACTGTCCTCAGCCGAAAGGTGGCGGAGCAGGGCATCTACCCGGCAGTGGATCCCCTCCAGTCCAGCTCCCGGCTGCTGGAGCCGGACAAGGTGGGGGAGGAGCACTACCGCATTGCCCGCAGCGTCCAGGAGACGCTGGAGAAGTACAGTGAGCTGCAGGACATCATCGCCATCCTGGGCATGGATGAGCTCAGCGACGAGGACCGGACCACCGTCATGCGCGCCCGAAAGATCCAGCGTTTTCTGGCCCAGCCCATGCACGTGGCGGAGAAGTTTACCAATAACCCCGGCGTCTATGTCCCCCTGAAGGAGACGCTGCGGGGCTTCGCGGCCATTGTGGACGGCGAGATGGATGAGTATCCCGAGATGGCCTTCTTCAATGTGGGTACCATTGACGACGTGAAGAAGAAGGCAGAGAGCATGGAGGCGAACAGCTGATGGAGCCCTTTCAGGTCCATATTCTGGCCTCGGACCACCCCTTCTATGAGGGGCCGTGTTATTCCCTGGTCCTGCCCACCTCCGACGGTATGCGGGGGATTCAAGCCCGCCACAGCAACATGATTACCGCCCTGGTGCCTGGTACGATGTACTATCAGATCGAGGAAAACGTCTCCCTGGAGGCTGCGGTCTCCCAGGGACTGGCCAAGGTGGAAAACGGAGAGGTGCTCATTCTGGTAGACACCGCCGAGCGTCCGGAGGAGATTGACGCAAAGCGGGCCAAGCGGGACGCGGACGCTGCCAAGGAGGCGCTGCTGCAGAAGCGGAGCATCCAGGAGTACCGCGCCGCCCAGGCCACTCTGGCCCGGGCCATCAGCCGCCTGCGGGTCAAGCGCCATTTCGACTGAAAAATCTTTTCACATAACATTAGGATACGGACGGAACGTTGAATAAGTTATGTGGATGAGATTGCCTGATTGCAGTGCCTCCACTTCGCTGGGGACA
>NZ_JBYUOW010000017.1:0-8908 GCF_058136395.1 Pseudoflavonifractor sp. HNCC25GI2 | reverse complement strand
CCCCGCTGCTCTGGGCTTCGATTTGGTATCGGGTGCAGCAGCATCTATACCGTTTTAAATGTGCCCCGCTTTTCGGTAAAACAATTCGAAAAGCGGGGCACATTTTGTATTTTAAAACCCACGTCAACCGTTCTTATCCTCTGATTCGACTTTTCAAAACTCGCTGAATTAAAATCAGGAGCAGTCAAAAACTTAGGTCGGCACGCTCCAATAAACCTGTCCATACGTAACACCAGCGTCAACACGTGAATAGAATAGCAGGAGCAATCGCTCAATAAATTGCAAAAGAAGTGTAACCCACCATGGGTATGCCTGTAATTACTGCCAGCTCAACGCGGAGGGTGAAAAGATTCAGAAAATGGTGGTTCTCCCCGATGTGACCCCTGACGTACTGTTGGCCACCAACAAATCCGTGGAGTCTATGGTCAATGCGGTGTCTCGGTTGGAAATGATCCTCCAGTCCAAGCTGTCCAATTTTAACGACTGTCTGTGTCAGCCTGATAGCAGTCAGAAATAACGGAAACCAGGGTGGGGCTTCCTGTTGGAAACCCCACCCTGATTTACACTGCCGCCTGGGTCACGCATAGTATAGTGTGGAGTTCTGATTGGCTCCAGCTTAAAAGAGAACCGATTGGGCCGGCATAATTCCTATAGGAGGATTGACTATGGCATTTAATTTCGGCCTTGCCAACGATTACAATGTATTTGTTTTTGGCGATATGAGCCTGAGCAATACCGATGCAGAAGGGCGGGTAGCTGTCGGCGGTAATGCTACCCTCAGCAACTACGACGTCGGTGCCAGCATTACCCCGTTACCTCCCGCCAATACGGATCCATCGTTTGTAATAGACGGAAATGTCAACGTCGCTGCAGGCTCCAACGCCAGCGGCAACACGGTGGTAAATCCCAGCAGCACGATCACGAACTACACCATGGGAAATCCCAACGGTCTCTTGATTGTAGGGACACCCATTGATTTTGCGGAGGCGGAGCGCTATTTGAAGTGCGCCTCCAATTTCTGGAGCGCCCTGCTGCCAAACGGCACCGGCGAGGTAGTATTCAACCAATTGAACCTGACCGGTACTGATGAGGTGTTGAATATCTTTTCTCTGGACAGCAGCAATCTCTATGGTTCCGGGGTCTCCCTGGCTCAGCTGAACGGCATTAACATCATAGCTCCCCTGGGCGCCACCATTCTTATCAACGTGGATGGCACCGCCATCCAGTACGGCAGCTACCAAATCTTCCGGAACGGTACAGCAGCCACCAGGGAAAACGCCAGGCGAATTCTGTGGAATTTCCCGCAGGCACTGGCCTGGTCAAACAGCACGACGGCCATCTACGGCTCTGTGCTGGCCCCCTTTGCTGCTGCCAACACCACATTCAGCCAGATCAATGGTAATATCATTTTTGACAGTTTTTCTGGTAACGCTGAGAGCCACAACGAATTATTCATCGGAGAACTGCCAGAGGCTACTGTTTGTCAGCTGATTACCAGCAGCACCACAACCAGCTCTACCACTACTAGTACAAGTACCACCAGCACAAGCGCTACCACTACAAGTACTACCAGCACGACTAGTACAACCACCAGCACCACTACAACGACAACCAGCTCTACCACGACTACGTCGACCACAACCACCCAAGCTCCTGTGCCCCGCAGTCAGGCAATTACCGATTTGATTGTCTCTGTTGCTTTGCAGCAGGCTGCGCTCTCCCACATTCTCAATGCGGAAGGGGAGAAGATCCAGAAAATTCTCTCCTTTGAGCAGCTGGCTCCCGCCACAATTTTGCGGACCAACCGTTCTGTGGAGTCTATGGTCAACAGCATCTCCAATTTGGAATCCATTCTCAACGACAAAATCGCTCTTTTTAAAGCGTGCAAATGTAACGATAGCGAGAAATAAAGAAACGATGGCGCAGCAGGTCCCTGCTGCGCCATCCAGTCCATAAGGAAAGTGAGCTGATCGGGTATGAAAGTTGCCATTCTGACCATGTTTACAGGACTATCTACCACCTATTCACTGGTCAACGTAGTGGCGGATCAAATCAAGATGCTGCTGGAAGCCCAGGTAAAGTTGAAGATACTGGTGAGTGAGACCTGCCCGGACGAGGAGCGCTGGGGCATATTTCTGGATCCGCGGCTGGAGTGGGTAAAGGTTACCAATACCCGCCATGGAGAACCCATCGTATGGCATGACTATTCCGCCCCCACAGGCACTGTTCATGAAACCTTTTATGAGGAGGTGGCGTGGATTGCCAAAGACTATGTCCGGTACCTCCAGGATGTAGACGTGTGTACCATGCATGATATACTCTATCAGGGCTGGCATCTGGTTCATAATGTGGCTGTCCGTCAGGCTCAGGAATCCTTACCAAACGTAAAGTTTTTAGCCTTTACGCATTCCATGCCAGTAAATCGCCCGCAAAAAACAGAGTGGCCCTTTTCCGCACGGTTTACTCCTATGCCAAACACCCGTTTTATCTATCCCACTTATTCGGGAATTGAGGCTTTAGCCCGGCAGTATGACGTGCCCCTTGGAAACTGTGCCGTCGTCTATAATAGCCTGCCCCTGCTTGAGATTCTGAGCCCGGATGTCCAGAAGGTAGCAGAACATATCGACCTGCTGAACGCTGATATTCTGGTAATCTATCCTGGGCGACTCACCACGGGCAAGCGGTTTGAGAAAGTGGCCGCTTTATCCGGTGCTATCCAGCGAAAAACCGAGCAGTGTACCAAGGTGGTCTTTTGTGACTTTCCCAGTGCTGATATCCCAAGTCAAATCTACAAGCGGACCATTCAAACGGAAGGGATGAAGTTCGGCCTGGAAAAGGAGGATCTCATCTTTACCTCCGATCTTGGATATGAACAGGGCTTCCCACGCCGTGGAGTATTTGAACTGTTTGGTCTGTCTAACCTGTTTATATGCCCATCCTACTCAGAATCCTTTGGCTTGACAGTACTGGAGGCGGCCAGCCGCGGAAACTTTCTGGTGCTCAACGAGGCAGTACCTGCTTTGAAAGAGTTGGGAGACAACTTGGGCGCTTACTTTCTGCGGTGGGACGGACGCAATTTTGGCTATGACACCCGTGAAAAATATGTCCCTTCTGAACAGGCATATTACGAAGAGCACGGGGAAATTATTGTCAATTTAATGAGAGAGGACCGCAGCCTTCGGGCGAAAACCAAGACACGCACAAAATACCATGGAGCTTGGATTTGCCGCAATCAGTTGATGCCCCTTTTGGCAGGAACCTTATAAATCTGCGTCTTTCTTATCTAAATAGCCCTATGAAAGGGGTAGCCTTTAGCCCCCGTGGCGGCTATTGGAGGACTGGGTACCCGTTCTGTTCCATCTTGCAAAAAGAGAGACACACGTTTCGCGTGTCTCTCTTTTGCCGTCTCTGAGAAAGCTCATTCGCCAACGCACCGCGTGTGCGGTAGAGTAGGGCAGGGGAGTGCACCTCCGCAGTTCAGCGCCGACACAAAACGATACCGTGTATATTATGCGCTGCAGTGCGTACAGTGCTCACAATCCGGGAACTGTGCCTGGTCGTAGGCAATATGATTTCTGTCGTAATAGTCCTTGATTGCCTTCTTAATGGCCTCTTCGGCCAGTACAGAACAGTGCAGCTTGTGTGCAGGAAGTCCATCCAACGCTTCCGTTACCGCCTTGTTTGTCAGTGCCAATGCGTCTGAAATCGTTTTTCCCTTAATTAACTCGGTTGCCATGGAACTGGAGGCAATGGCACTGCCGCAACCGAAGGTTTCAAACCTTACATCCGTGATTACGTCATCCTCAATTTTCAAATAGATTTTCATAATATCACCGCAGACGGGATTTCCCACCTCGCCAATCCCATCGGCGTTCTCCAGAACACCGACATTCCGGGGATTACGGAAATAATCCATTACTTTGTCGCTGTATAAAGCCATGATGACACCTCTTATTTCTCAAACACGTGGGGCCGTTTTCCGTTGACCAGATCCCGCCAGAAAGGGGAGATGCTCCGCAGATAGGCCACCACATCGGTAACTGATTGAATGATATACTCGATATCCGCCTCTGTAATATCTTCGCCAATGCTGAGCCGCAAAGAGCCGTGGGCAACCTCGTGGGGGCGTCCAATGGCCAGCAGCACATGGCTGGGATCCAGGGAACCGCTGGTACAGGCGGAACCGGAGGAGGCACAGATTCCCTTGTCATCCAGAAGGAGCAGCAGGGATTCTCCCTCGATCCCCTCAAAGCAGAAGTTCACATTACCGGGCAGCCGACACTCGCGGTCACCATTCAGCTCGCTGTATGGAATCTGAGCCAATCCCTCAATCAGCCGCTCCCGCAGGCCCGTCAGTCTTGCGCCAGTCTCATCCATGGCTGCACAGGCCTCTTCCAATGCCGCAGCCATACCCATGATGGCCGGGATGTTCTCCGTGCCGGCACGCTTCCCTCGCTCCTGTCCGCCGCCATGAATCACAGTCTCCAGTGGAATCCCGCGTCTGACATACAGAGCGCCAATTCCTTTAGGCCCATGAAATTTGTGAGCAGAGAGGGAGAGCATGTCTATGTTCTGCTCCTTGACGTCAATGTGCAGATGCCCCGCCGCCTGTACCGCATCTGTGTGGAACAGTACACCCTTTTCCCGGCAAATAGCACCAATTTCCCCAATGGGCTGAATAGTTCCAATCTCATTGTTGGCATACATAATGGTCACCAGGCAGGTATCTTCCCGGATCGCTTCCGCAACCTGCTGCGGGGTCACAATTCCATTGTGATGCACGTCTAGAAGGGTAAGCTGAAACCCTTTCTTTTTTAACTGCTCCAGTGTGTGCAGCACTGCATGATGCTCAAATGCTGTGGACACGATATGCTTCTTTCCCTTGCGTGCCCCCAGCGCGGCAGCAGTTAGAATGGCCTGATTATCTGCCTCACTGCCGCCGGAGGTAAATGTGATTTCCCGTGCTTCCGCACCCAGACAGGCAGCAATCCGCTCCCTGGCCTGTTCCAGTGCCTCCTTGGCCTTCTGACTGAATTCATACAGGCTGGAGGGGTTGCCGTACGCTTCGGAAAAATAGGGCAGCATGGCGTTGACGGCCACCGGGCTCATTTTTGTGGTAGCCGCATTATCTGCGTAAATCATAGATTGCTCCTTTCTCAGTTCTCCGTAAACAGCGGAGTAGAAAGATAACGTTCTCCGGTGTCCGGCAGCAAAGGTACAATGGTCTTGCCTCTGTTTTCCGGACGCTTGGCCAGTTGGACCGCGGCCCAGATGGCAGCGCCGGAGGAAATTCCCACCAGTATGCCTTCCTGCTGTCCCACTCGCCTTGCTGAGTCAAAGGCATCCTCGTTGGAAACCCGGATAATCTCATCATAGACCTCAGTGTTCAGGACCGGAGGAACAAAACCTGCTCCAATGCCTTGAATTTTGTGGGTACCGGCCGGGCCGCCGGAGAGAACCGGGGAAGAGGAGGGCTCCACAGCCACAACCTTGACGGCAGGATTCTTGCTTTTTAAATATTCGCCCACACCGGTAATCGTGCCGCCCGTTCCTACGCCGGCCACAAAGATATCAACCTGGCCGTCGGTGTCTGCCCAGATTTCCGGGCCGGTGGAACAACGATGGGCGGCTGGATTGGCCGGATTCTCAAATTGTCCGGGAATAAAGCTGTTTGGAATCTCTTCTGCCAACTCCTGCGCTTTAGCAATCGCACCCTTCATGCCCTTGACACCCTCTGTAAGCACCAGTTCGGCCCCGTATGCCCTCATCAGCTGACGGCGCTCCACACTCATAGTTTCGGGCATGACAAGAATGGTGCGATAGCCACGGGCCGCCGCCGCCAATGCCAGTCCGATGCCGGTATTGCCGGAGGTAGGTTCAATGATGACGGTTCCGGCTTTCAGCCGTCCTTTTGCCTCGGCATCCTCCAGCATCGCTTTTGCAATCCGGTCCTTCACGGAACCGCCTGGGTTGAAGCACTCCAGCTTTCCAAAAATTCTTGTCTCCAGGTTTTCTTCCCGTTCAATATGAGTCAGCTCCAGCAGTGGGGTTCTTCCGATGAGCTGGTCGGCTGAAGTATAAATATGAGCCATTCTGATTCCTCCTCAAATACTCTGGAGCGCCTGTTCCAGGTCTGCAATGATATCGTCAATATGTTCTGTTCCAATGGACAGACGAACCGTGTTCTGATAGATTCCAACGTCCGCCAGAGCTTTCTCTGTCAGTTGGCTGTGTGTGGTGGAGGCCGGATGAATCACCAGACTTTTAGCATCTGCCACATTGGCCAGCAGGGAGAAAAGCTTCAGGTTATCAATAAACCGGAAGGCCTCGTTGCGGCCACCTCGAATCTGAACTGTAAAAATAGAGGCACCGCCGTCGGGAAAATACCGCTCATACAGGAGGTGATCCGGGTGGTCAGGCAGAGAGGGATGGTTGACAGCTTCCACCTTGGGGTGAGATACCAGATATGACACAACCTTCTTTGTATTTTCGATATGGCGCTCTACACGAAGGCTCAGCGTCTCTGTCCCCTGAAGCAGCAGGAAGGCTGCAAACGGACTGATGCATGCTCCCTCATCCCGTAGCAAAATGGCACGGACATAGTTGACAAAGGCAGCCTCTCCTGCGGCTTCCGTAAACCTGATGCCGTGATAGCTCGGATTTTCCTCACTGAGCCAGGGATATTTGCCGCTTGCCGCCCAGTCAAAGTTTCCGCCGTCTACAATCACACCACCCAATGTAGTTCCGTGTCCTCCAATAAACTTTGTGGCGGAGTGCAGCACAATATCGGCTCCGTGTTCAATGGGGCGAAGAAGATAGGGGGTTGCAAAGGTATTGTCAATCACCAGCGGCAGGCCGTTACGGTGGGCAATGGCGGCAATCGCATCAATATTCGGTATATCACTGTTCGGGTTCCCCAATGTTTCGATGTAAATAGCTTTGGTATTGGGCTGAATCGCATTCTCCACAGCGTCAAGGTCATGAACATCCACGAAGCTTGCACAGATACCATATAGGGGAAGGGTGTTGGCCAGCAGGTTGCTGGTACCGCCGTAAATCGTTTTTTGTGCCACAATATGTTCGCCTTGCCGGGCAAGCGCCTGAATTGCATAGGTAATGGCTGCCGCGCCCGATGCAACCGCCAAAGCAGCGGTACCGCCCTCCAGTGCGGCAATACGCTGCTCAAAAACTGCCTGGGTCGAGTTCGTCAGGCGGCCATAGATATTTCCGCCCTCCGTCAAGCAGAAGCGATCCGCCGCGTGCTGACTGTTGTGAAAAACATAGGAGGCAGTGGCATAGATGGGGACAGCGCGGGCGTCGGAGGCCGAATCGGGCTGCTCCTGGCCCACATGAAGCTGGAGGGTTTCAAATTTATATTTAGACATAGTAAGCGTTCCTTTCTGATGAATCACTTTTATCCGACTCTTATTCAGACGTACAGCACATTCGTCCAAATCGGAAGTTATGTCTCAGAAGTCCGAAAAAACAAGTTCCCATTGGCCCGTTCCTTTTACCCATCTTTTTAATATGTTTTAAACCGTATCACGAATTACCTACTAAGTCAAGGGGTAATTCTAAGTACCTACTACATCTGAGCAAAAAAGCACTTTCCTATAAAACAGTAGAAATGGAAAAAGCATCTGCTTTACGTAACGAAAGGGCATAGGAAGAGGGGCGGGTACGGTACATAGACATTTACTTTTAAGCCAAAATGTCCCAAAATGACGGGTTTCGAGAAGCTTCCCAACAAGCGTTTTTGCAACTGCAAAAGTAGCAAGTGGGGCTGCTCTTAAAATATGCAAGTCCCGAATATAGCGCGAAAAATGAAGGCCATTTCTCACTCTGCACAAAGTTCTTACAAGAACTAATTGACAAACTGGTTTACTCGATGTAAACTTCAATTAAAGAGGTTTACATCGAGTAAACTTTAACCGTATACAATGGGGGAAATTATATGGCTGATATGAGATTAGGTGTAGTAGAGACCCGTTTTGCTGACTTAATATGGGAAAATGAGCCGATATCTTCTGGTGAATTGGTAAAGCTTTGCGAACAAGAATTGAGCTGGAAAAAGTCAACCACCTACACAATTTTGCGAAGGTTGTGTGAACGAGGTATTTTCTCCAATCAAAAGGGCATGGTCACATCGCTGATATCCAAAGACGAATTTAACGCTATGCAGAGTGAGAAGTTTGTTGAGGACACATTCGAGGGATCTTTACCAAAGTTTTTGGCCGCCTTTACTACAAGAAAAAGGCTATCCGATGCCGAGATCAATGAGCTGCAAAAGTTTATTGATGAAATGAGGTGATCGCATGCAATTACATACCGTTTTTTCTGCTGTTCTCAATATGTCACTTACCGCAAGCATTGCCATTCTTGTCGTATTGCTTGCAAGAATTATATTATTGAAGCGTGCACCTAAAATTTTTTCCTATGCACTTTGGGCAGTTGTACTGTTCCGTCTGCTTTGTCCGATGTCACTGCCATCGCCGTTCTCTCTGATGGGTCTCTTTCAAGCGCCAACCACAGAAACGGGCCGAATTGAGTATGTGTCTTTGAATGTGCTCGATACGGAAAAAACAGCAACTACGAGCGATGTTTCTACTTCTAATTCCAATCAAACAACAGATAATCCCGTTAACCCATCTGAAATTACGGCAGCAGGTATGGTATGGAAGTCATAGTGAATACAAACGAAGCTACTGCTAACGGCGGATGGAATTTCACAGGAGCAGAAATCGTGAAGGATAATGCTCCGGTGTCTATCGTAGACACGGAAATATCCAATGCTAATAGTGACTTAGCGGATGCGGTTATGTTCAATTGAGCTGTGCTATGAGCACGCAAACCTCAGCTGGTACATGTATTTAGTTCTTAGTGAATTGGAGCTGCTGACTTTGTCAGC
>NZ_JBYUOW010000016.1:0-10657 GCF_058136395.1 Pseudoflavonifractor sp. HNCC25GI2 | reverse complement strand
CAGCGTGGACAGCCGGTAGTCCTCGCGGGGGATAAGCCTGCCGGTTTCATCAAGGACGGGCTTCATGGTAAACTCGTCATGCTCAAAGAGAAGATATTGCTCGGCGGCTCCGTAGTCGGCGTTTTTAGAGTTGATATGCTTGAGTGTTGCCAACCGCGTCACCTACTTTCTTGAGGACTTCATACTTGAGGACGGCAAGGTCGGATATGGCGGCGCGTACCTCGCCGGAAAGGGTGTTGTAGGGTACGCCGTATTCGTTCAGATACCGGGCAATCTGATTGAGGTTGCCGCCGATCCTGCCGTACTCGGCTGTCAGCTTCCCGACAGCGGAAAGCAACTCGTCATTGACCGACGACACATGGACAACCGGGCGTATGGTCGCCCGCCGTATCGCCTGCCGGAGAAATTCGGACTGGCTGATACCATAGGGCGCAAGCCGCGCTGTGAAGTCGGCATACTCATCTTCGGACAGCCGGGTTTTCACAACGCGGCTGCGGTGGGGCGTGTTGTATTTCTTTCGCATGGTGTGACCTCCTTTCTCGCCCGTAAGGGCGCATGAGCAGGGTTTGGGGAAGGCACTCCCCAACAAGTTTCCCGCGAGGGGCAAAACTGCAGAATTGCGGATTTTGGCACCGTGGTAGAAACTTGCTCTCCGTGACTGCAAACTTTCTCTCACTTCCGTCCGCCACTTTTTTGGAAAACTGCAACCACAAAAGTTTGTTTCTCTTTTTCTGCTACTACTAATCCTGTAAAGGGCATTCCTGCCCGCTTTCGCTAAAATGACACCGGACGCAGTGGTTTCTACCCGGTGTTGGAGAAATCCTTTCTCTTTGCCCTCTACTACGGGTAAATGCTCCAAATGCCAAACACCAGGGCAGAAAAATTCCCTCCTCGCTTACTACTACAACCGGCAGGGGGCAAAATGGCCGGGAGCGGAGCCGGACAACAAAAAAAGCAGTAAATCTTTTTCAAGACTTACTGCTTTCGCTGGCCGCGTCGGTGGCGGCTGGTATTCAGTTTTTATGACTTGTCCGGTGGTTCGTCAAGCCGGAACTTGAATTGACAGTCAATTAACCGCTGCTTTACATAGTCCTCCACCTCGGCGTTGACCTGCCCGTTCACTTTTGAGAAATAGCGGATATATCCGGCGTAGTGGAGCAGGACAGCGTTCACGGCTTCTGGGTCGCCCTCACGGGCTTTGAGGATTGTTTCATAGGGGAGAAGTCTACTCATACCGGCTCACCCCCATTTCTTCGCGTAGCCGCTGCAAGGCAAGCTGGATATGCCGCCCCGCTGTGCTGCGTGACCGGCCAATACACGCGCCGATCACGCGCTGCGGCTGGCGCAGAAAGTAATAGCGCAGGATTTCTTCCCGCGTCTGCTCCGGCAAAACAGAGATCGCGTCGGCAAGGGCGGCGTTGCAGAGCAGGACGGTCTGACCGCAGACGGTAAATGGGTATTCCTCGTCCGGCTCCGACGCGGCAAACTGGACAAACTTCTCGTTCATCAGATAGTCAAGGGAAACTTGCCGTTCCCATTGCCGTTTAAGCTTCAAAATCTTGTCCAAGGCGGCACAGCGGATAACAGTCTTGCAAAAGGCGTTGTACCTGCGCTGGATATATTCTTGATAGGCTATCTGGTCGGTCATGGAAATTCCCCTTTCTGAATAATAGTGCGGGGCGGTGGCACTTCTTGCTGTCGCCCCTTGATTGCCTACCAGCAAAGGCGGGCGGGGCTGTCAACGGCTGCGCATATGCGCCGTTCATCTTGACCGTTGACTGGCTCGGCTGGGTTTGCTATTTACCCGACAAACTTGAATTTATTTTAAGCTATCACGTTTTACCTTCTTAAGCCTTACTATCATTACCATAGGAATTTCTTTGTTGGTTTTAAAACATTCTTCATAAAATCCATCAATGACAAATCCAGCTCTAAAACAAAGGTTAAAAATATCTTGTATGGAACGATGATAATAAATCTGCTCTTTCGGTTGCCCTTCAATCGCTATATCATAGTAACTGTGCGGTGTCATATATTTTTCAGTCAACGTGACAAAACAAGGGTGTTGCGTTGCAAAGACAAAAATTCCGCTTTCCTGCAACAGTTCATAAACAGCCATAAGAAGTGGTTCAATATCCGTAATATCCATAATTGCCATATTAGAAACTGCTTTCGTAAAGGCTCGATTTCTTTTTAATTCTAATATACTTTTTCTATCGGTCGCATCCGCCACACAAAATTCAATTTGTTTTGCATATTGTGATTGCCGTCTTTTAGCCAATTCTATCATTTTTTTGCTGTAATCAAAAGCGACAACCGAAGCGCCTCTTTGTGCAAGATACGAAGAATAATTTCCATTGCCACACGCAATATCCAAAATGTAATCCGCAGGATTAGGAGATAGAAGTTCCGTTACTTTGGGACGCACTACCTCTCTGTGAAATTCATTAGATTCGTCACCCATTGCATTATCCCAAAATTGTGCGTTCTCCTCCCAGATTTTTTTACTTTCCTCTGTTCCCATGTTCTCTCCCACTCCCCAAATTTGCTTTTTTGCTTCCATTAAATCTTCCTTACTATATTCCATTGTTACCCTCCATAACTTCTGATTGTTGCCGTCTTGACGATTATGTATCTTTACATTACCTTCTGAAACATATGGCGCACCTTGTCCAGGCGGCTGTTTGGACGGCGGGGCTGGATGACCGGCTGACCGACAGCGGCCTGATATCCTTTCAGCTCTGTAAGGCATACGCTCCGCCCGTTGGTGTAAAAGGCCAGATCAGTACGGTATGCCTGTATACAGCGGGCGGGAATCTCGCCAGTAAAGACAACTTCATCCTTTTTTACCTGGGCCGTTTCGATGGTGGCACAGTATTTCGGTGCATCATGATAAGCCCTGGAAAGGTATTCCTGGGGCGCATAGAGGATGAAGGAGAGATAAGGTTCCAGCAGCTGCGTCCCCGATTCCTTCAATGCCTGTTCCAATACAATCGGGGCCAATGAGCGGAAGTCCGCCGGCGTGCTGACCGGACTGTAATAAAGCCCGTATTCAAAGCAAATCTTACAGTCCGTTACGTTCCAGCCGAACAAGCCCTGCTCCAGCCCGTAACGGATACCATCCCTGACAGCGTTTTGAAAACTCTGGTTCAAGTATCCCAGCGAAACCCGGCTCTCGTATTGTACACCGGAGCCAAGCGAGAGTGGTGTAACAGACAGTCCTATGGATGCCCAAAACGGGTTGGGCGGCACCTCGATATGGATGGTGTGGCTGGCTGCTTTGAGCGGCCGCTCCATATAAATGACGGAGGGTTCCTTTACCACTGTTTCAAGCTTGTATTTTTCCGACAGCAAAGCGGAAACAACCTCCAACTGCACCCGGCCCAAAAAAGAAAGAATGATCTCATGGGTGATGGAATCCACTTCGCAACGCAAAAGCGGGTCAGTATCCGCAAGTTGCGTAAGAGCGTCCAGCAGCCGTTCTCTTTGCGCTGCCGTTTTCGGCGCAATCGTCGTCCGCAGCATGGGGAGGGGGTCCTCGCGCCACCTTTTACGAGGGAGCCGGGTTTGGTCCCCTAATACATCGTTTAACCTCACGCTGTCGCTGGGAAGGATAACAATTTCACCCTGATAAGCGGTGTCTGTCCGAACAATTTCCCCTTTGGATGGAATACGCATCTCTGTGATTTTCAGCTTTTCTCTCCCGGCCAGGGCCACCGTATCCCGCAGGCGCAGCGTTCCGCTGTATAACCGTAGATAGACACGCCGCTGGCCGCAATCGGTGTACTCAACCTTGAAAACGCTGCCGCATAGGGCGGCGCCCCCCTGTTCCCCAATCGGTTGGAACAGCCCTGTCACCGCATCCATCAACGGTTGAATGCCAAGGCCATTTTTGGCGCTGCCATGATAGACTGGGAACAGGGAGGCGTCTTGAACCCGCTGCTGTTCCTCCCGCGCAAGTTTTTCCCGGCTGATTGGTTCTCCTGCGATATACTTTTCCAATAATTCATCGTTATTTTCGATGACCGCATCCCATGCTTCTATGTCGGTATTTTCCTCCAGGACTATTTCCGGGGACAGCGACACCGTCTGCTTGATGATAATATCGGCGGAGAGCTTATCCCGAACAGACTGAACCACGCTCTGCAAATCAACGCCAGCCTGGTCGATCTTGTTGATAAAGATAACGGTGGGAATGTTCATTTTCCGCAGGGCATGGAACAGAATACGGGTCTGGGCCTGCACGCCATCTTTAGCGGAGATCACCAAGATGGCCCCATCTAAAACAGCCAAAGAGCGGTACACCTCCGCCAAAAAATCCATGTGGCCGGGCGTATCCACAATGTTAACTTTACATCTGTGCCACTGGAAGGAAGTGACTGCCGCTTGAATGGTAATCCCACGCTGCCGCTCCAAAAACATGGTGTCCGTCCTCGTTGTCCCTTTTTCGACGCTCCCCGGTTCTGAAATGGCTCCGCTGGCATATAGCAGGCTCTCCGTCAAGGTCGTCTTTCCAGCGTCTACATGGGCAAGAATTCCAATATTGATTATTTTCATGTGATTGTCCTCCCTTTACAGCCCCAAAGGGCATAAAAATCCCCAGCAGTAAAATACTTTTACCACTGGGGATTATAAGTTGCGGACATACACATATACAGCATACACCTGTTTGTGATTGCTGTTTTTGGGGATATGTCAAAATTGATAAGGCAAAAGTATTCTTAAATTGGGTACAAAAAACTAAGCCCCTACAAAAGGAGCTATCATAATCCTTTGTTCCCACTATTTGATTATAGTTTTATTTAAGAATACCTTGCCGCATATTTTTTACTCCTTTTCTGGATTAAATCATTGTATCACATCAGTTTTAGGAAAGCAAGTACCTAAAAGAAATTTTTCTTCCCCTTATATGTAACAATCATACCGGCTTCCTAGCGTTCAGAATGTTTTCTGCTGTCTGCTGTGGTGTTTGGTTGGAATTGTCCAACCAAAAGCCGATCCGTGGTGTTGTCTGCATTTTACTAAATACAAATTCAATGTATACAGAAAGATATAAGGAGTGGGAGGGATTCCGCCGTAGTTGGCATTGTAGGAAAATCCAAAAGTTTAGATTTTCCCACAATGCTTATCTTTTGGTCTTTGGTTCGGAATAGTGTAGTGCTGGCGGTCTATCTCTTGTTTTCGGTTGCTTGCTTCCTTACCGTACATGAGCATTTGCCGCGGGGTTGTCCGAGCCGTAGCCCTCCAGCAAATTCACCACGCCCCACACGCCAAGGCCAGCGCCAAGGGCCACAACGAGGGTCTGCAAAGTGTCGATGGCAGAAGAAAAGAACTGCATATAGCCTCCATTTCTCCGGGGAATACCCGGACACGAAAAAAGCCGCCCATACAGGCGGCGCTTGCCGCACCTTGGGACAATTTGTCCCGAAGTGCTATTTATACAAAGGCGTCCGGGTCATCGAGATCGTCATAGTTGAGGATGTCCTCGTCCTCGTCTGTGAGCGCCTCGTCCGGCACGGTCGCCTCGTACACCTCACATTCCTCGGCCAGTCCGGGCCGCCTGCGGCGGTTGATGAGCTTGTCGAGGGAAAAGGCGTTTTTCTGCTTGTCAGCCTCTGCCGTGTACTTGTAGTTGGGGTGCTGCTTCAAATCGTATTTCTTGGAATAGAACGGGGGTAGGCCCCGGAGCTGCAAGATGCACCTGTCGCCGGGCATGGTGGCAAGTTCGCTGGGGGTCATCAGCTCCCGGCCCAACCGCTGGTTGTTCTGGCTGTAACTTTCTGACTGCCCCCGTGTCCGGCCATCCGTCTGCATGGAGATCGTAGCCTTGCCCAGCCAGCTTTCAGAAATTTCCTTAATGGTGGAACTTTCCCGCCCGCCGAGAAAAATCACGCTGTCCATGTTACCGAGGATGGTTTCGGCGTTCTTGTCATAGATGGCCTTGCATTGGGCCAACTGCTGATAAAAGAGGGTCAGACTTACTTCACGGGAGCGGATCACCGCCACCAGCTTTTCAAGGTTTGGCACCTGTCCCGTGTTGGCCGCCTCGTCCCACAGCACCCGCACATGATGGGGCAGGCGGCCCCCGTGAACATTGTCCGCCCGTTCACAGAGCAGATTGAACATCTGCGAAAAGGCCAGCGCCACCAGAAAATTGTAGGTGCTGTCGGTATCGCTGATACAGAAGAAAGTAGCTGTGCGCCTGTCGCCCATGCGGTCAAGCTCCAGCTCGTCATAGGACATGATCTCCCGAAGCTGGGGAATATCAAAGGGAGCCAGCCGGGAACCGCAGCTAATAAGTATGCTCTTAGCTGTCTTGCCGCTTGCCAACTTGTACTTTTTGTACTGCTTGACCGCAAAGCAATCCGGTTTGCGCTGTTCCAGCCCCTTGAACATATAATCTACAGCGTTCAGAAAATTCTCGTCATCCTCCTTTACTTCCATGCCGGAGATCATGTCAACCAGCGTGTTCATGTTGCGCTCCTCCTCGGAGCCCTCAAAAATGATGTACCCCAGCAGGGCGCAATATAAAAGCGTTTCGGCCTTCGTCCAGAACGGATCACTCTCTTTGCCCTCGCCCTTGGTGTTGGAGATCAGGGCGTTTACAAACTTCAAGATGTCCGCCTCGTTCTTGATGTAGGCCAGCGGATTATAGTGCATGGACTTTGAAAAATCTATGCTGTTGAATACCTTGATCTTATACCCCCGCTGCTGGAGAAAGTGGCCTACTTGCCCGAGGACGCCCCCTTTCGGATCGACGCAGACATACGAGGAATGGGCTTGAAGCAGCTGGGGCGTGAGCCAGAAGCGGGTTTTGCCGGAGCCAGACGATCCGATTACACAGGCGTTGAGGTTGCGGGCGTTGGCCGGGTTTTTTGGACGGGTGTTGATGGTGAGCAGCTCCGTCCCGGTGAGAATGATATTGTTTTCAAACTTGGGATCGACAAAGGGCTTGATGTCCTTTTCCGTTCCCCATCGGGCGGAGCCGTATTCCTCGTCCCGCCTGTACTTCTTTGCGTTCTTGCTTTTGAAGTAGATCAGCAGGCGAAACGCCACCGCTCCCACAAGGCCCACCAACCAGTCAAAGGGATCAAGCCCCGGCGCAAAGTCAGCAAAGACCGGGCCGATGCTCCGGCCCAGCCCCAGCAGCTTTTCTCCAAATCCGGCCCCCGCCGCCAGACGGTAGGCCGTCCCCAGCTTTAGGCAGGTCCAGCCGATAAACAGATAGGGAATGTTGGGAAGAATGTATTTTCGGATTTTATCTATCGGCATGGGACACCTCCTGCACCCGTTCCTTCGGGCGGGGCCGATCCTGGGCAAGCTGATCCGCCGCCCGTTTGAGCTGATCCCGGATGGGGATGCGTCGGGACTTGGACTTGTTCAGCACCTTCCGGGAGTATTCCGAGAAACAGGCGGTCATGGCGTCGGCCTGCCCAGCCTTGAAGAACAGCAGATATTTGTCCGGCCCGGTTTTATAAAAGGCGTAATCCACATTCCATTTTCGAGCCACCCGGTCAAACAGCTTGGTATCGCCGGACAGCTCAATGCTGGATGCCGATGTGCCGTGGCCCATGAGCTTTTTCACGCTCTGTTTGCCATGAGGGGTCTGCTTGGCCCGGTGGTGCTTGGCGATTTTCCGGCCAATGGCCCGCAGCACATAGGCAAGGCCACGGGCGGTCAGCTTGGATGTCTTTACAGAAACAGCAATCGTGCGCCGGGAAATATCTTCATCTACCAGTCAAACCACCCCCTTGTCGTCACAAACTCCGCTCTGCTCCTTCGGGCGTTGCCGCCCGAAATCCGTCCGCTTCGTTGTTCCTCCTCTCCCCACAAAGTCATGCGACTTTGTGGGGCACCCCATGTTTGGGACAAATTGTCCCGAAGTGTTGTTATCGCTCCGGCACCTCCTTCCTCGGGTGCAGCCGTTCTCCCTCCAGCGAGGAACGGTCTATGACCTCCTTGTAGGCGGCCATCTGCTCCCGGATGTTGAGCTTGGGCATGGAGAAAACCTTGTGCTCGTCGGGAATGTCCTCCCGCCCGTGGTAGTGTTCAATGAAGCTGCCGCCATTGTTCAGCACATATCCGCCGGGGGCGTAGTGCCCATCCTCATTAAGCCTAATATCCCGCCCGTATGCCTCGTAATCGAAATAATTGAGCAGGTGCTCCGGCACATCAATAGCCTCCATGTCCTCTACATAGATGCGCCCCAGCGTTTCATCATCTGTCACGCCTGGATAAAACTCGAAGCAATCCAGATTTTGCGCCAGATTGATCAGCTCTTTCACGCTGCCGGTGTATTCGCCGCTGTCAATGACCGCTTCAAACTTCTCCAGATCGCCTTGATCCAGCTCGGAGATCACGCAGGCCAGATGATTAAGCTCGTCGATGTTCTCATATTCACCCAAGTGGTCGTACAGCCCCAGCACATCCCCGTCAAAGTCGGTGATGAAGATTTCCTCATACCGCACCCCGTCAATGCCGATGCGCTTCAAGAGGGCTTGCACCTCCTCGGGTGTCGTGGGGAATTTCAGATATTCGCCTACCAGCTCACCTTCGTTGTACTTTCCCAAGTTGGTAACATAGGCTTCAAACAGGGCGGGCATCAGCACCGCCCCTGTCCTTTGACGGTGAGGATGCCCTCCAGCGTTGTGGCGGTGATCCCCAGCCGCTGGGCCACGGCGATGTCGTTCTTCATAGCCTCGGTGACGGTCTGGCCGCACACCACCAGCACATGGGAGCGCCGCAGCAGGTCTCGGCTCATGTCGATGCCGCTCTTATGCTCCTCGGGAACGGCGTCGTTGAGGAACAAGGGCAGATACAGCGTGGGGCAGATGGGCGAAAAGCCCGCCTCGTACACCGCTCGGCAGTACCGGGCCGCCTGTTCCGTGTTTTTGTAGTCCTCGCCGCACCATGCGGCGGTAATATAGGCAAGGGGTCTTTTCATAGAAAACCTCCGTTTCATGGTGTTCAACCCTATCCCCCCGCCCTTTCCCATTCATGGGAAAGGGGGCGGCTCTGGAGGATATACCCCCGTCACGCCCCGGAAATGGCACAGCCGGGGCCGCCCGTAAAGGGCAAGCCGCCGCAGGGCGGCGGTGCCATGCACCCTTGACGGACAGCGCCCGGCCATGCCGTGTAATAGGCGGCGACGGGGGATAAATCCAAAGAGCCTGAAAGAGGAAACGAAAAAGACCTCGGGACAAATTGTCCCAAGGTCGGTTACTTCTCCATATCCTTTTTCTTTTCGGACTTGCCCAGCTCCGGGGGCTGCTTCTCCTTCCACTCGTCCAGCAGGGCCAGAATGGTGTCTTTCATCTCCCGGGGCGTCTTGTCCTTGCCAAAATACTTTTCCAGTTCGGCGCTGTTGATGATCACCTTGTCAACCTCCTTTTTCTGTTCACTCAAAATGCCGTCGATCACATCGCCGTTCAACTTGCCCTCCTTATCCAGCTCCCGCATCTTCTGGGCTTGGGAAAGGGACGGAGAGGACGCCTGCCCCTCAATGGCAACGGCAATATACTTCTGGTGCTTGGGGCGGATGAAAGAAATCTCCACGGCGGGGGTAAAGGAAAGTTGCTTCTCGTCCACCATCTTTTGCAGATCAGGGACAAGCTCGGTCAGGCGGATATACCGCTGCACCTGTTTGTAGTTCATGCCGTTGCGATCCCCGACGATCTGCGTGGAGCGTTTTCCTGCGTCCCGATCATCCTCGCCGGGTCGGGCTCCTTGGTGCTTGATGGCCTCCACCTGCTGTTTCAGCGCAGCGGCCTTTTCCGTGGGCAAAATTCTCTCCCGGTGCCGCAGGTTATCGTCCGTCATGGCGAGGATGGCCTCGTCATCGGTCATGTTGCGGACGATACAGGGCATATTGACAAACCCGGCCAATTCGCTGGCCCGCTGGCGGCGGTGTCCGGCGATGATCTCATATCCGCCGCCCTCACGGGGCCGTACCAGTGCAGGCTGATTGACACCAGCAGCCTTGACCGACTCCACCAGTCCCTGCATTTCCGCATCGTCCCGGACGCCAAAGGGATGATTTTTGAACGGGTGCAGCTCGGAAAGATTGAGATAGACAATCTCCTCTTTCACGCCACGGGCAGCATTCCGAGGGGCGGGCGGCTGTTCGGTTGCAGCCGGGGCCTCCGCCGTGGCGGGAGCGCCTTTCCCGGCAGGAGGTTTGCTTTGGGACATTTTGTCCCGAGGTTGCGGCTTGGCCTTGTCGGGGACCGCCTTGTCAGCCTTGGGTGGGCGGCCTCTGCGGGGCCTGGCCGCATCCTTCGCTTTATCCGTCTGCTTGCCCTTGTCCGGGGCCGCAGCCTTTTCCGGGGGCTTGCCCTTTGCCGCCCCATCCCTGGCAGCGGTAAAATCCACTACTTTCCCAGCGGGGGCGGGATCTCCCATGCCGGGGATCGTGGTCTGCTTCTCGTCCTTACCCGGCTGCGGCGAACCCTCCTTAGACGGAGCAGGAGCGTCCTTGTCTTTGGGAGCCTCCTTACCCGCTGGAGCTGGTTGCTCCACTACAGGGGGCGTTACCACTTTGGACGCACCTTCTACCACGGGAGCCTCCGCCTTGGCCGGGGCGGACTGATCCTGCACAGGAGGATCAGCTTTGACAGGCTCATTTTTTCCCGGCTTGGGAGGATTGCCTACCTTCCCA
>NZ_JBYUOW010000015.1:0-27626 GCF_058136395.1 Pseudoflavonifractor sp. HNCC25GI2 | reverse complement strand
ACAGAAGGCATTCAGACGCACACACATGGTAGCGCGCACCACTTCCTCGGGGGCGGGGTCACCCACGCCGCCGCAGTGGGACAGCACGGTGCGGTACTGGTGCAGGTCGCTCTCCTCGATGGACACTTTGCAGTCCTTGTGCTTGCCAAGGCCGGTGTTGAAGCCGTACACAGCGGGCGCGTCCTCACGCATCCACTCCTTCTCCATGTACGTGCGGACTTCCTCGATCTTGGCACGGCACTCGGGGGCCAACTCCACCTGATAGCCATGGCGGGCTACATTGACTACGTCTTCAATCTTCAGGTCGGTTCCGTTCAAAATCACCTTGTTCATACAGGTAATACTCTCCTATTTAAACCATATTCTGCAAGAGTTTGGTCAACGGCATAAATTGATTTAAAACGAGCTCAAGAACAGCCGGCACATAAATTCGTCAGACACCATGACCACGGTCCGGCACTCCGGCCAGAAATGCTCACAGTAATACTCTAACGACTCGCGCATACCGCTGTTGATCACGCTTTCCCCGTAGGAAAACCACTGCAGGGGCGTACCCTCTTCAAAGATCCGCGCGGCGTGACAGATATAGAGCACCCGATTAAAGCCAAAACGCTGCAAGTTCTCCATTCCCTTGCGCACCATCTCCTCGTCCAGCTCCAGATTATCCACCGTCAGCACCAGCGACAGGATGGTATCTTTCTTCAACGCATAAAACAGTTCTCCGGAAATGTTGGAAACAATGCCTACAATCTCATCCCCCGCACATAGATCACCTGGGTGTGGGAGCACGGCATAATCAGCGCTACATTCTTTACGTCGGAAACGGATTTTAATTCTTCCACCGCGCCAATGACCTCAATTTTCTCGCCCCGTATATTGTTGAAGAAGGAAAAGTTGTCATTGACCGTCTTCATCCCGGGAACCAAATAGCTGTCCTGATGGAACATGTCGTCTTCCCAGTAGCAGTACAGACTGTCTGCAAAATCCTGCACCGTAATGGGAATAGCCCAATAGGAAACTTTCTTCAGTCCATAGGGACTTGTAATCATTCCCGAGGCATATATCGCGGTAATATCCGTCTCCTCAGGGAATTTTGCTCAAAATTTCGTCATAGAGCTTCTTCAGCCCCTGGATCAACACCTGGTTGCTCCCTGCAATGGCGGAGTCCTTCGACCCCACCCCTTTTTGCCATATCACAAATTTGGAAATCCTGGTCCAACAGCTAGGCGCGGGTATTGGAGCGCCCGGAATCATAATACAGCAGATATTCCTTGGTCACGCGCGCTCACTCCTCTATATTTGCCTGTCTCAACCGTTCAACGCAGCAACATAGGCCTTGGCAGTGGCCGTAATCTCGTCAAACCTGACCTCTTCCGCCAGCTTGCGCTGACCAGGCTGCCACCCACGCTTACCGCGCTGGTTACCAGGAACTGGGCGCAGTTCTCCACATTTACATTGCCCGCAGCGGTGAGGGGAATATGCTTCGGGGGAGCCTTGACCGCCTTGATGTAAACGGCACCCAGAATACTGGCAGGAAGCATCTTTACAATGTCGGCACCGCACTTATAGGCAAAGGCAGCCTCCGTGGTGGGCATGGAACCAAGGATGGACACTCTGTCAAGGCGCTTGGGCTTCCGGATGACTTCCTCATCCTACATTGGGAGAGATCATATACTCAGCACCGGCTTCCACGGCCTGACGTGCCTGCTCCGGCGTCATAACGGTTCCGGCGCCCACGCACACCCGCTCGCCCAGCGCCTCCTTGATGGTGCGGATGGCAACCAGGGTATCCTCTACCTTCTCTTCACGGCGCTGGTCAAAGGTTACCTCAATGCAGTTCACGCCACCCTTTTCCCGTGCGGTGGCCAAACCCACAATCTGGTTGCTAGGGATACCCCCCTTCTATTTCCGCCAGTCCAAACTATTTTGACGCTCTACGTGATTCCACCGGCCCGCTCAACCTCCTCCGGGCCCAGCGGGACTACTTCGGCGCCCACACCTTCCGCCATTTGGATCGCGACGGCGTATTCTCATTACGACTGGCTCCAACACAGCATCTATTACGAAAAGAAACGGAAGCGGCTTAATGTCTGAACACACTTTATCCGCACCCGTCCCTGCGTCTAACACTCTAGTTGATATTACTTACCAGAATCTGCGTAAGGACATTACGGTGGAACACCTGCCTGCCGGGCAAAAAATCAATTTAAACAATTTAAATCAGTTCTGCGCCCGGTACGGCATCACCACCCTCAAACAGGCGCTTAACCGCCTGATTGCCGAGGGTCTGGCGGAAAATATTCCACGAAAAGGCTGCCGTGTGCGAGGCTTCAGCTGGGCAGAGGTCAATGAGCTGTTTGAGATGCGTCTGATGATGGAGGTGCATTTTGCTCCTCAGGTCATTTCTGCTTCACAGGCCAGTTCCAAATTACAGAGACTGTTTGAAGAAAATCTGCGTATTTATTCTCTCCAGTGGCAACCGCACCGCGTTACGGGTTTACAAAGGTCTCTACTCCCACTCCTATGCCGCCAACCTCTATGGAAAGCAGCCCAAGGTTCAAACCATCAACGGCATTCTGGAGCATCAGAAAATCTACCGGTCCATGAGGGCGGGTGAAAATGACCGTGTATGCAGCCTGCTGCATTCTCGCATTGAAAATACGCGGAACAAGATTCTTATCTCCCTGAAGATTCAGCAACAATCCACCGGCATCAAATAATTCGGCGCATTGCAGGAGGGGCCCTCCCCGCAAAATCCTATTTTCCACCCGGGATACAGCTTCAGGTATCTCTGGCAGGCGTGGCCCGGCACGCCCCCAAGCAAGTCCTTTGGGGCTACTTCCAACAAACAAAACGAGGAGCAATGTGGAGGTACCTTGCTCCTCGTTATTTGTCTATCAGCATGTATGGATGTTATTCCCCTTCTATCGCCAATTCTTCCCGTTCTCTGGCCCGGTCCCAACTTAATTTTTCTGGCGGATGAACAAAGAAGGCTCGTTCTGTGCTATAATGAAACCGGAATTCTTATGAGCAGGAGGGAAAACCACATGGAACCCTTTGCTTCTCAGCCGTGGTATCATCTGGACAACGCAGCCATGATGTACTCTGCCATCCAGCGGGGTAATTACTCGGCCTTGTACCGGTTTTCCGCCGTCATGACGGACTCTGTGGATCCCCAGCGGCTCCAACAGGCCATTGACAAAACCATGCCCCGTTTCCCGGGATTTCAGGTCAAAATACGCCGGGGCTTTTTCTGGTATTACCTGGAACGGGATGATGGACCAGGCCCGGTCTTACAGCGGGACATCCGGAATCCCTGTCAGCCGGTGCGCTTCCAGAACCGGGACAAATTGATCCGCTTTTTCTATTACGAAAAGCGGATCTCCATGGAGGTCTTTCATGCGCTGGCAGACGGCGGAGGGGCTCTGGTCCTGTTTAAGACACTGCTGGCCGTGTATCTCAGGGAGATGGGGCACACCGTCCCCAATACCCACGGCATCCTGGATATCACACAGCCGCCCCAGCCGGAAGAGTGGGAAGACGCCTATGCCCGCTACGCCCATTCCCGGGTCCATCTCAGCATGCGGGAGCCAAAAGCCTACGCCTGCACCGGAACGCCCGAACCTTTTTATACATTGAATGTGACCATGGGCTTTGTCTCTGTGAGGGCGCTCCACGCCGCGGCGAAACAGCATGGGGCCTCCATTACGGAATATCTGGCGGCCATATTGCTGCAGTCCATTCTCATCCGTCAGCGGCGGGAGGGACGCCGTCGGGAGCTGCCCGTCTCCCTGGCAGTCCCCATCAATCTGCGGCCCTATTTTCCCTCCTCAACCCTCCGAAACTTCATTCTGACCGTTCGTCCCAGCATCAATCCGGAGTTGGGCGATTACACGCTGGATGAGATCATCGCCCAGGTGCACCACCACATGCGTCTGCACATCACACGGCAGGAGATGCAGGCGGTGATCACCAAAAACGTCTCCCTCCAGCATATTCTTCCGCTTCAGCTGGTGCCTTCTCCCGTGAAAAACTTCGCCATGGATCTGGGCTACCGCATTGCCGGAAGCCGCCCGTACTCCACCACCTTTACAAACCCCGGAATCTTTCAGGTCCCGGAGGAGATGATGCCCTGGATTCATCACATGGAGGTGGTGCTGGGCCAGTCCTACACCCCCCGTGTCAATTGCGCCGCCATCAGCTTCGGCGACATCATGGAGATTACATTTGCCGGTACCGTGCAGGAAAGCGACGTGGAACGGGAGTTTTTCCGGACCTTGGTCCGGGAAGGATTGCATGTAAATGTTACTTCCAACCGAAAGGAGTGTTTGCCGTGTCGTACTGCGTCAACTGCGGAGTAGAGCTGGACCGGGATGCCGTTGCGTGTCCCCTGTGCCAAACTCCCGTTATCAATCCCGTCTGTCCCCCCGATGCTCAGGCCATCCCCAACTTCCCGCTGGAACGGCAGGAGGTCGAGCCGGTGGACCACCGGGAGCTGGCAATTCTGATCAGCGCCATGGCGGTATGCACAGGCGTCTGCTGTGGATTGTTGAATCTCTTCCTGTGGCGGGGCGTATCCTGGTGGGTGTTTGTGGCTGGGGCCTGCGCTGTGCTGTGGGTATGGCTGGTCCCGCCCCTTCTGCTGCGGCGTGCCCCCTCTGTGGCTCTGCTCCTGCTGGACTTGCTGGCTGTAGGCGGTCTTCTGATGCTGATCGGAGTGATTTTACACGGGGACGTGTGGCTTTATGGGATCGCCCTGCCTGTCTGGGCCGGATTTTCTCTGATTCTGCTGACCATCTGGGTAGCAGCCAAAAAGCGTTCCTTTCTCAGCCGGGCTATGCTGATTTTAGGGGGGCTGGCCCTCTTCCTGGTCTGGCTGGAGTTTATCATCGACCGCTTTTTGGGGGCATACCACCCCATGTGGTCCCTCATTGCCGCGGCGGTGGGTGTTACTTTGATGCTGCCGTTAGCCGTAATCCGAACCCGGCCCACCCTTCGCCGCCAGGTGCGCCGCCGGTTCCATTTCTGACAACAAGCAAACGCGGGGTCTGCCATAGGGCAGACCCCGCGTCTTTTTTATGCCAGCTGTCTCAAAAAATCGGCCATGGCCGTCATGGCCTCGCCCGCACTTTTCAACGGGAACATCTGGAACACATGCCACATATCGGGCCAGCTCTGCAATACGCAGGGCACTCCCGCGGCAATCAGTGCCTTTTGGAGCTGTTCCGAGTCGGAGGCAAGAATTTCCCGCTCCCCCACCTGTATCAGGGTAGGCGGCAGACCGGACAGGTCTGCAAACAGGGGGGAAAACTGGGGCTGACTATAATCCGCGCCAGGGGCGTATGCGCTGCGCACCGACTGAATGTACTGCTCGGTCAGCATGGGGTCCAACGCTGCTCGCTGGGTGTAGGACGCTCCGCTGGCCGTCATGTCTGTCCAAGGGGAGAAGAGAACCAGCTGTCCGGGCAGGAATCGTCCCGATTCCTTCAGAGCCAGGGTCAGCTCCAGCGCCAGATTACCTCCGGCGGAGTCCCCCGCTAAAATCACATTTTTCGCACCCCAGCCCTGGTGCATGAGATACTCCCATGCCTCCAGCGCATCTTCCAGTGCTGCGGGATAGGGGAATTCAGGGGCCAGCCGGTACTGGAAGGCCAAAACCTCGCAGCCGGTGGCGTTGGCCATCTTGGCGGCCAGCACCCGGGCATAGCCCAGGTTCCCGCTGGTGTATCCCCCGCCATGGCAGTAGAGGATTACTTTGCTGCAGTCGTGGCCCCGCTCCGGCCGAACCCAGGCCATGGGCATATCACCCAGGGAGAAGGGTTCCCAGCTGAAGCCAATGGGCGGAGACATCAGCCGCCCCAGGACCTCCTGTCCCTTCCTCTGCCGGGCCAGTTCCTCCTCGTCCATGGAATCTGGGGAAGCGGCACTGTGAATTGCTTTGAGGGCGGTCATCATGGCGTCGGTAAGCTTCTGGTTCAGAAGCTCTGTTGTCTCGTTTCGAATCTTTTTGGAATTGATTTTGGAGTTCATAGGAAATCCACCTTTCTTGTGCTTTGAGCTGATCTCATATTACCACGTGTTGGCTTGGCCTACGGTTGTATCAACAACGCAAGCCGTCATTCGGGGGCATTTTTGTTTCCCTGACTCTCTTCAGGGGTTCAGCTGCCAAACCACCAGGTTCAGATAACCCGCAAAGCTCACCCAGAGAAAATAGGGCACCTGCATCCAGGCCGCCAAACGGCTGACAGTATGAAACGCCAAAATCATCAGAAGAATTGCAAACCACAAAACACCCAGGCATACCAGCGCCTTGAAATATGCGCCCGTCCCGAAAAACAGCAGGCTCCACAAAACGTTCAGTGCCAGCTGCACCCCCCAGAGAAGCGCCGCAGTCCCGGTCCCTCTGCCTCCCCGCTTTACCACCAGCGCAAGGCCAAGCCCCATCAAAAGGTACAGCACCGTCCACACCGCCGGGAACACGTACCCCGGCGGTGTCAGGATGGATTTTTCCAAAAACGGATAGACATCTGCAAGGCCTGGGGCCGCAAGGTAACCGGAAAGAGCTCCCACTCCTAAAGTCAGCAGGGGAAAGAGAATAAATCCAAGCTTTTTCATTCATAACCTCCTATACGCAGAAGACGCGCGGGGTCTGCGCCTTGTAGACCAGAGTGTGACCAGCAGGGCAATGGCCGCCGTCAGCAGATAGATCCCCCATACGGTGGTCCAGGCAAACCAGCTGATAACCGGGTTCACAAACATGAACACGCTTAAAAGCAGGTTCATGCCCCCGCTGAGCATCGCCCAGCCCCGTCCCGGTGTGCCCCTTTTTTCTGCCAAAGCCCCCGTAAGCTGGTTCAAGCCAACTGACATGGTAAGAAGCCCCATCAAGAACGAGACGGAAGCGATCATTTGCACGATTCCAATTTCGCTGATTAACGCGCCCCCAAGGTTAAGTCCCGCCGCAACGAGCAGGAGAATGCCGTTTGCCAAACTCCAGCCATTGCGCTGCCCTTCCGATTCCCGGAAAAAGAGCATAATCTGGGACAAGCCGAACAGAAAGATGCCTGTGGTAATAACAAAAGCAAAGCCTGTGCCTGCCGCCACGGGAAAGAACAGGGCTGCTACTCCCAAGGCCGCCAGGCCCAGGGCGGTAAGCACGCCCCCGCTCTGTGCGCTTCTGCTTGCGCGCTCCGTCCCGTCAATGACCTGATACTCCGCATCCAAGATGGTATACGGCTGATTGTGTTCCAGTTTCATCTTCGTTTCCTCCCTAATTGTTATGGTATGATTGTGTCATTCCTCACAGGCCGGCGCATGATGGTTCTGACTCAGCGCAGCCAAAGCTGTGTTCAGCTGAGGACTGTTGACAGCATAACAAACCATAGCCGATGGAACGGTTGTCTAACCAACGGAACGAAAAAATGTGCTCCGGAGACCGATATTACAGTCTCCGGAGCACATTTTTATTTTATGCTGCGGCAGATGTCCTTACTGATTGGGGTCCCGCTCCTCCTCGGTAATGGGCATCTCAATCAGAAGCTCAAACTTGCTTTTCTCAAATTTTAAAAGCCCCTCATCCCGCATTTTGCAGAGCTCATTGGACATGGCGCTCCGGTCCACAAACAGAAAATCAGCCAGATCCTGCCGGTTGAGGGGGATGGAAAAGGTTCGGCTCCCCGCCTTATGAAACTGATCGGACAGATAGTCCTGCAGGCGCTCCCGGGTGGAACGGCGGATGCTGTCCTCCAGCTTCCGGGTCAGACGGTGGGCCTGCTGGGCCACCGCCAGGGTGAGGTTCTGCAAGAACCGGATCTGAACGGGAGCCGTCAGCACATTGTTTCGCAGCAGCTGGCTTACATTCAGAAATAAAATTTCTGTCTCCTTTGTGGCTTCTGCGGAAATATGGAGCCGGTATCCACCAATGGCGTTCAGCAGGCCGATGGGCTCCCCCGCTCCCAGCTCCTCCATCAGATTGCTGTTCCCGTTTGCATCAATGTGAAACAGGTGGAGATTTCCCGACAGGATCACGCCCACCTGGGACATCAGCTCCCCGTCCCGCATCACCAGGGTGCGTTTGGGATAGGTTCTGCGGTGGGACGCTGTGGTTTCCAGCGTTTCCAGGATCTCAGCGTCCTCCATGTTCCGAAACAGCAGTCCGTCTTTCAGCACCGAAAGCATCGTTTCCTGATCCATCATATCGGATTCTCCCCTTTTCTATGGTTATCCTCTGGAATAACCATAGCGAAAATGCTCCAACTTGTCAATCGTACCTGTCGGACAGCGCCCCCCCGCTCTTCAGCCGTTCTGTCCGTTGGACTGACAACCGCTTTTCCTCCCTGCATGTCCCATAATGAGAACAGCAAATCCATCATACCCCTCAATCATCTTCTTATCCACAAGGAGGAAATTATCATGAAGCTATGGAAAAAGGGCCTTACCCTGCTTATGGTGCTGTGCATGACGGCAGGGATGGCCATGCCCGCCCATGCAGCGGCCGACTCTGTCCCCATTGATTCCACCACCTTTCCCGACCCGGCCTTTTTGCTTTGGGTGGAGGGGAAGGACACGGACGGTGACGGAAGTCTGTCCCCGTCTGAGCGGAGCGCTGTGACCAGCATGGACCTCCGAAAGCTGGGCATTCAGGACCTGAGCGGTCTGGAGTGGTTTGACGCATTGGAGAAACTGAACTGCAGCGAAAATGACCTGCTCCGCTTGGAGCTGCCCAGCTTGCCCGCGCTGACGTCTCTTACCTGCAATGAAAATCCCAGGCTGGAAGCCCTGATTCTGAGCGGTGCACCCGCACTGGAACAGCTCTACTGCTTTCACTCCAATCTCTCCCAGCTGGATCTGCATGATGTTCCCAATCTGATCTATTTGGCCTGGGGCGGAAGTCCGCTTCAGGAGCTGGATCTGAGCGGGAATCCCAATCTCCACACCCTCCATGTTCTGGGGGGAGACCTCTCTCATGCGGACCTGTCTCACAACGAGGCCCTGGACACCTTGCTGTGGAACCACACCCGGATCGAGGCCCTGGATCTGTCCCATCAGCCCAACCTCACATATCTGAACTGTACGGACAATCAGATCACCGCCCTAGACCTCAGCAGCAACACCAAGCTGGAAACCGTTTACGCCGGGAGCAACCGCCTGTTGGCCATCCGGCTGCCGGAGAACAGTGTAACATTCTGTGAGCTGACCGGACAGAATCCCGTTTCTTTCCAGCTTCCGGCGGGAGAAAACAGCATTCCACTCCTGGATTTTGCTCCGTGGATCGACTCCAGCCAGCTCAGCCAGCTCAGCGGCGGAACTCTGAACGGAGACCGCATCCAGTTGGATGCCCCCAATCAGCTGGTCACCTACCGCTACGAGGATGGAATCGCCGTCCTGGACGCCGTTTTCTCCGTCACCGGGGAAAACGCCTGGACGGTACCCCTGAGCATAGCGGATTGGACCTATGGGGAACCGCCCGCCCTTCCAACGGCGCAGCCCGCCTTCGGACATGCCGTATTCAGTTACGGTTCTTCCCCTCAGGGGCCGTTTCAGTCTGAGCCCCCCACCCACGCGGGAACCTGGTATGTCCGGGCACAGGTGGAAGCAACCGCCCAATATCAAGGGCTGGAAGCAGTCACCGCCTTTCAGATTAAGCCCGCCGTTCCGGAATATCTTGTCCCGGCCACGAAGTCGGCCACCTACGGAGACTATCTGGCCGATGTATCCCTGGAGCCCCATTTTTTCTGGGAAAACGGCAGTCTTCGGGTGGGAAACGCCGGGACGCAAACACACTTTGCGTTTTACATTCCAGAGGACTTCATTGACTATCAGGTCGTACAGCACATCCCCGTGCTTGTGAACGTCGCGCCCTACGACGGAACACAGCTTCCCATTCCTCCCATTTCCTGCCGCGCCGAGGCAGAAGCCCTGGTGATCCGGCACGGAGACTGGGTGCTGCAAAAAGGGATTGATTATACCACGGAATTGGAAGAACAGGGAGACAGCACGCAATTTACCATTCGCTTTCAAGGCAACTATACCGGGACGCTCGTCCACAGCTTCTCGGAGCATACCGGCAGCGGCGGGGGCAGCCCTGTATCCCCCAGCTTTCGCATCACCGCACAGGCCTCATCCGGAGGAACCATCACCCCCAGCGGGAACATCTGGGTAAAGCAAGGCGCAACTCCGCTCTTTACCATGCAGGCTGACGAAGGGTACCGGCTGCATGCCGTCCTGGTCGACGGAGCGCCGGTGGACGCCGAAAGCACCTACCGTTTTGCTCCCGTGTCGCAAAATCACACCATATCCGCCCAATTTGTCCCGCTGGACACGCCCCTGCCGCCGGATGAAACCGGTGTGTCTGAACTTTTGAATACCAGGGATCATAACGCCTATGTCTCCGGCTACCCCGGAAACCGATTCGGCCCGGATGATTTCCTGACCCGGGCCCAGGCGGCTCAGATCTTCTATTCTCTTCTGCAGGATCAGAACGTCCCCATAACAGCCGGTTTTTCCGATGTGCCCAATGACGCATGGTATGCCAAGGCGGTCAACACCCTGGCCTCGCTGGGAAAGGTCGCCGGTGTGGGAGAAAACCGTTTTCTTCCCGACCAAGCCATTACCCGGGCAGAATTTGCGGCCATGGCCATGGGATTTGCAGATTATCCTTCCACGCCGGACTGCTCCTTCCCGGACGTGTCCCCGGATGCTTGGTACTACTCAATGGTTGCCAGTGCCGCCGAGTATGGCTGGATTTCCGGCTATCCGGACGGGTGCTTCGGCCCTATGTGCATGATGACGCGGAGCCAGGCGGCTGTTGTGGTCAACCGCATGCTGGGCCGCCAGGCTGACCCGGATTTTATCTCCAGCCACGAGGACGTACACACGTTTCTTGATGTGCAGGCATCTCATTGGGCCTACTACGATATCTGCGAGGCAGCCAATCCCCATAGCTATCGGAAGACCGGCCAGGCCGAGATCTGGGACGCCTTACTCTGACAAAAAACGCTCCCCCGTTGTATGAACAACCTACTATTTCCTCCCAATGAACTATGATAGGTTCATGGGAAATCCCAACCAGTCAACAAGCTGGACTACTTATCAGGAGGTACGATTATGTACTATACCAATGGAAATTATGAAGCATTTGCCCGCCCCCGCAAGCCCAAGGACGTGGAGACCAAGTCCGCTTGGCTGGTTGGCTCCGGTCTGGCCAGTCTGTCCGCCGCCGCATTTTTGATTCGGGACGGCCAGATGCCCGGCGACCATATCCACATTCTGGAGGAGGCCCCCCTCCCCGGCGGCGCCTGCGACGGCCTGCGAATCCCTGAGCTGGGCTTTGTCATCCGAGGCGGCCGGGAAATGGAAAACCACTACGAATGTCTCTGGGACCTGTACCGCTCCATCCCCTCTCTGGAGGTGGAAAACGCCAGCGTTCTGGACGAGTTCTACTGGCTGAACAAGGACGACCCCAATTTCTCCAAAAACCGGGCCACCCTGGAACGGGGCGAAAGCGCCAACACCGGAAACCGGTTTGACCTCAGCGACGAGGCCGCTTTGGAACTGATGCGCCTGTTCTTTACCCCGGACGAGGAGCTCTACGACAAGGCCATTGACGATGTGCTGGACGAGGAGTTCTACCAATCCAACTTCTGGCTCTACTGGCAGACCATGTTTGCCTTTGAAAAGTGGCACTCGGCACTGGAAATGAAGCTGTATCTGCAGCGGTTCCTCCACCACATCGGCGGGCTCCCCGACCTGTCCGCCCTGAAATTCACCAAGTACAACCAGTATGAATCTCTCATCCTTCCCCTGGTGTCCTACCTGAAGGAACACGGTGTCCAGTTCCACTACGGTGTCAAGGTGACCAACGTGCTCTTCCACTTCCTGCCGGACAAAAAGGTTGCCCACCAGCTGATTCTGGTCCGCGACGGGACGGAAGAGGTGATGGAGCTCACCGAAAACGACCTGGTGTTCGTCACCAACGGCTCCTGCACCGAGAGCTCGGCCCTCGGTGACAACGAGCATCCCCCCAAGCTGCGCGTGACGGACGGTGAAGGAAGCAGCTGGGAGCTGTGGAACCGCATTGCGGTACAAAATCCCCTCTTCGGCCGCCCGGAGAAGTTCTGCTCCAATATCCAGGCCACCAAGTGGGAATCCGCTACCGTCACCCTCTTGGATGACAGGATCGCCCCCTATGTCCAGGAAATCTGTCAGCGGGATCCCTACTCGGGCAAGGTGGTAACCGGTGGAATTGTAACGGTAAAAGACTCCGCCTGGTTGATGAGCTGGACCTTCAACCGCCAGCCCCATTTCAAAGCACAGCCCAAGGAACAGCTTGTGGGCTGGATCTATGGACTCTACCCCAACGAGCCGGGGGACTACGTAGGGAAACCTATGGAGGAGTGCACCGGGACCGAAATCTGTATGGAGTGGCTGTACCATCTGGGCGTGCCTGAAAATCTCATCGAAGAGCTGGCCCGGAAGAGCGCCAGCACCATCCCCTGCATGATGCCTTACGTCACCGCCTTCTTCATGCCTCGCGCCGCAGGGGACCGCCCGGATGTGGTTCCGGAAGGCTGTGTCAACTTCGCCTTCTTAGGCCAGTTCGCCCAGACCCAGCGGGACACCATCTTTACCACGGAATACTCCGTCCGCACCGCTATGGAGGCAGTCTACACCCTCTTGAATGTAGAGCGGGGTGTACCGGAAGTATACAACTCCGTCTATGATGTCCGCTGCCTGCTCAATGCGGCACACTACCTGCTGGACGGCCGCAAGCTGACAGAGATGAAGCTCCCCCTCCATTTGAAGATAACCCTGCGTGCCGGGCTGGATAAGCTGGACGGGACTACCCTTCTGGAACTGCTGCAAGATTACGCGCTGGTCTGACACAGACCGGCTTCCCGCTCCACCCCTGATTATTCTCACATTTCTTCCCCACTTTTAAGGAGGTAACTATTATGACACTGCAATTCTTCTGGTCCCGGACCGCCTGTGTCTGGATCGCTCTGCTCTACATGCTTCTGGGCATTCCTCTGCTCCTCTTCCCCGGAATCAGCGGCTCTGTCTTTGTATGGGCGCTGGCCGCGGGTGCTGCGGCCTACGCAGTCAGTCACCTGTGGCGGTATATTCAGGGGCGCAAAAGTGGGCAGGCCTCTGGGGGGGACCTCTTCCTAACCGTTCTCCCCATCGCCTTCTCCGTCTTCGCCATCTTGTGGCCCCAGGCGATTCTCTCCTTCCTCCCTCTGGTGCTGGGCGCCCTTCTCCTGGTGGACGGTGTGGGAAAACTTCCTCTGGTCATTGCCGCCGTTCAGGTCAAGTCCCCTGCCCTCATCCCCCTGCTTCTCTCTTCCCTCATTCCTGCAATTCTGGGAATCCTGCTGGTGGTCAATCCCTTCCATGCCGCCCAGCTCGTCATCATGATTTTCGGCGCCGCCCTTGTGGCCGACGGCATCAGCGACCTCATCACGGCTCTGATGTCCAGAAAAACCCCTTCTGCTCCGTGAGCGCCGTAACATCGCAAGCCCATCCGCTTTCCAAAACCAGGACGCCGGCGCGTCCTGGTTTTATATTCCATCCAATCCCGCCCGGTTGTATGGACAACCGAGCTTTTCCCCCCTGCATGGTACCATGATGATAGACAAAGCAGAGTCCCCACCCGTTCCTCCAATGCCAGAAAGCAGGTAACCATATGACCACTTTTATGATCCTTACAGCCCTTATCGCTCTGATCCTTATCTCCGCAGCCTCTGCCTCCGGACCCTTTCAAATTCCCCGCCTCAGTTGGTACAAATGGTTTTTCTTGTTCCTGGGCAGTTCCTTTATCGGATGCCTGTTTGAAATGGGGTTTGTCTGGCTCAGCACCGGCGTTCTGATGAGCCGCAGCAGCCTGCTCTATGGCGCAGTAAGCCTGGTTTGGGGGCTGGGTGCGCTGCTGATGACCTTGATTCTTTTCCCGCTGCGCCGATACGGAGCCTGGGCTGTTTTTGCGGGAGGCGCCATTCTGGGCGGCTGCTTCGAATATTTGGCCAGCCTGTTTCTGGAGCTGACATACCACCGCCTTTTCTGGGACTACTCCAACCTCCCCTTGAATCTGGACGGCCGCACGAACCTGCTGTATGCAGTTTTCTGGGGGCTGGCAGGCCTGGTATGGATCGAGCATCTGGTCCCGTATCTCCTGCGTCAGATGGAAAAAGTATCTATCAAAAGCGGACGGACTGCCGCCGCAGGATTGGCTGTGCTGCTCACGTTCGATATAGCCCTCTCCGCCGCCGCATTTCTGCGTATGAATGAACGCAGCCAGGGCCAGATGCCCAGCAATCAGCTGGAATTCGTTTTGGATACCTGGTACAGCGACGATGCCATGCAGCAGCGCTATCAGAACATGACGTTGCCTGCAAGTATCGATCAGTAAGAGGATTTTACTCCGGAGGAATAAATGCCGCGTGTGGAGCCATGTTCCAGAAATGTTATGCTCCACTGCAGCAGGCAGCTTTCTGAATCTTCTGCTTAAGACAAGCGCGCCGGACAGGAGTTCCTCCTGTCCGGCGCGCTTACACATTTCTTCTTTTCGTGGGAACCAGTGTCAAACTTCCGTATTTCTCCCCGCCCGCTCCCTCAGTTAAACATGTTGGTCAGGGTAATCTGCCGCAGGGTGTCTCCCTCAAAGAAGAACAGAATAGCAGGCCCCAATCCCTCGTAAAATTCCAGCTGAGACAGGTCGCTGATCTCCCCCGGGGCGTGGGGGTTCCAGGCCACATAGGCCAGCAGGTCGGGTTCCTCCGGGTACCGGCCCCAGTAGTCCCCCGTGAGGGCCTCGGGATAGGCCGCCAGCACCTGCTCCCGGCTATCCCCCACCCGGACTCCCCGGGGGGTAAACAGATCGGCGCGGGTTACGTCAATGGTATTGGCCGACCAGCGGTCCTCTTGGACGGCGCAGTAGTACAGGGCGGAAAATCCCTCCACGCTCCACCGCTCCCAGCGGTCCCCCTCGGCATAAATGGGCTCATAGTCCGGCAGGGTCTGCACCTCCGGCTCTCCGTCGTAGACGGGGTGAAACAGCTCCTCCCAGGTCCAGGTCCCCGGCCCAACGGGCAACGGATACCCGTCCCGCCGCAGGGAAACATCGGCATCCAGCAGCCCCAGGGCCACATTCAGAACAATGTCCTCCGCCGTCATGGCTCCGGTATCCCGCTCCAGCGCCCCCAGAACCCCCTGGAAGCTGCCGTCCTGCCCACGATGGAGCACCAGGGTGTGGGGATCGGGCAGCGCACGGAACTGCCCCTCTTCATAGCGGGACACCTCCACCACGCAGACCTCACCGGTGCTCTCGTTGAGGTAGACCTCCCCGCCTTGATAGTCAACCGGTCCCAGGAGGATGTCCCCCTCTTGCGGCTGGCCGGGCTGATTTCCCTGGAAATACCAGCGTTTGCCCGAATACCGGGCGTCGTACCAGTCGCTCAGCAGCAGATAGAAGTTCTCATCCAGTCCGGCGGAGGCAGCGGTTCCGTTCGGGTTATCCTCCTCTCCGCTCAGCTCCATCTGCCGGTCAAAGACCGTCTCAAACTCCTGGTAGAGCTCCGCGCCGTCCTTCAGAACATGGTAGGTCTCATAGTCCTCTCCCAACGTGCACAGCCCGCCCCGGAAAATGGTAAAGCGCTCTGTCCGCTGGCTGTTCTCCCAGGAAAAGTCCACTGTAATGCTCCACACATTGTCCTGGTCCAGTCCTTCTGCCGTACCCTCAAAGGTAAAGCCCTGGTAAAGTTCCCACAGGTGTGTTACCGTCTCTGGGTCGGTAACGGGCTCGGGCGGCAGGAAGGAGCTGAGTACCTGTACCATCTCAACCTGATTCGGCACCGTTTTTTCCTCCTGCTCCGCCCCGGTGAAGGTGCACCCCACCGCCGCGGCGGCAATCAGAAGCACCGCCGCCAAGGTGTAAACTGCGGTCCGGGGATGCTTGGCCAGCAGGACAATGCGCTCCCGGATCCCCTTCCCGCTGCCCGTCATGCTGGTAGCGGCAAGCAAGGAGTTTCCCCGCCCCTGGCAGGTGACCGCCAGCAGGGTACGGCCATAGGCGGCCCGTTCTCCCTCTCCCAGGCTGCGAACTGTGGCCTCGTCGCAGCACAGTTCCCCGTCCCGCCGTGACAGAGCGGCGGCCAGCCACACCAGGGGGTTGTACCAGTGAAGCGCCAGACACAGCCCCCGCAGCACTGCCCAGAGGTGGTCCTTATGGTGATAATGAGTGAGCTCGTGGGCCAGACTGTGACGCAGGATGGTTTCATTCGCCGCCACCTCTTCCGTCACATAGATGCAGGGATGAAGTCCCCCAAAGAGACACGGGGTCTGCGCAACCCCGGCCACATACACGGGCAGAGAGCACGTCTCCACAGAAAGCGGCCTGCGGCTGCGGCGGAGCTTCCCTGCAAAGCGCACATTGACCCACAGGAACCACAAGCCAAGGCCCACGGCCCCCGTTGCCCAAAGCACGGTCAGTCCCCGTTCCACCTTATCCGCGCGCTCCGGAACCTCAGATGCGGCAGAATCTACCTGAGGAAGCTTCTGTGTGGAGGATGTATCAGGCTCCACTATGGACAGCTGGGGGTCAGTCTCATCCTTCGGAATCACTGTGGGCAACTCCGGTGTCACACGGTCCGCCTCTCCCGGCCAGGAAACGGCAGCGTGTCCTTCCCCATCCAGCACAGGCTGGGTCAGATTCAGAACGCTCCAGGCCGTTTCTCCAAGGCTTACCGGCAAAAGCAACCGTACCAGAACCAGCGCCCACAGCCCGTACTGAACCCGCAGACTGATCTTGCCCATCAGCACACGACGCAAAGCCGTCACTACTAAAATCAACACACTGGAGGTAATCGCCCATTCAATCACGCCGCTCCTCCTCCAATCCTTTCAGTAGCTCGTAAAGCTCATCCAATTCCTCCCGGGACAGGGCCTGTTTCCTGGTCAGCGCACTGACCATCAGGCTCAGGCTACCCTGATAGACCCGGCTGAGAAAATCCTTCGTCTCTTCCAGTGCAGCATCCTCCCGCCGCAGAAGGGGAGAAAATACCTTGGGCCCCTTCTCCGCCGGGACGCTCTCCAACGCCCCCTTGCTCTCCAGACGGCTCAGCAGGGTGAGGGTAGTGCTCCGGCTCCAACCGCAGCTTTTCTCCATCCTCTGGGTCACTTCCCGCCCGGTAAGCGGCCCCGCCTCCCAAAGGCACTCCATCACGCTCCATTCTGCCTGGGTCAGGCTGGTTCCCTTTTCCATTTTCACCCTCCTTTCTGTTTATATCTGTAAACACATTGTAGCATCACAGTCTACATCTGTCAACATCTCGAGCAATTTGTTCCATTAAGGTTTCCTTCGGAAATAGCAGCACCCTGCCATTTCTCCTAATATCCTGAAGAAAGCGCAAAACACGTACCGGATAGAAACTATTTTCTGCCAGTGCGTGTCTTCTCCTCTTTTGAAACAAAAAAGCCTCGAGAACCAAAGTTCTCGAGGCTTTTTGGAACTGCTAGGCAGATTCGAACTGCCGGTTTCATCCTTACTAACGCAAAACTTTAATTTTTCTATTTTTTACAATTTATAGGCATTTCCGCTCCAAGTAGATTACTTTTCAACACTTTTGACGCGAAGGACTTTCGGTTGTTCCAACTGTCTCTGTGGCTACTTGTATAGTCAAAATATTTTGACACGCAACGACAGGAAGCACGCGCAAAGATAGCCATACAAAGAAAACGCCTATAACCTGTCTACCCGTTGCAACAATAGAACATCTATTTTCTTCGCTCTTTTACCCACGACACTTTTAATACGCTGTTAGCATCGATAACACGCACAAATGTTTCACAGGGTCAAAGTCTTAATTATAAGAGAGCTTTGTGCTAAAATTACCTGGGACAAAACAGATATGGCTGCGAACATATAGGAAGAGCAGCTATAGAAGGCAGAATAGGGTTTTAGGTGTAATCAATCCTCTTATTTTAAAACTACCATTGATAGGTTCTGGGAAGATATTGATCCGTTTCTACAGCATTTCTGTTTAGGGCGAATTTTTGTAGATATGTTACTATTTTCCCTTTCGTCATATCAGTTTCAAAATTTCAAAAGATATGTGGAACCTGAGCAAATCCAGATTGCCTATGCAAATCGCGTTCAAAAATAACACCCTCCGGATTGATACGGAGGGTGTTATTTCATTCCCTGATATGATCAATCCAAAGATATTGAAGCTCAGTAGTCAAACGGACAGGAAGGAAGGTTATATAGGTAACTCGGGGTCTCCAAGGTGTGGTCGCGGGCCATGGTGCGGTCACTGACCAGGAAATACCGATACTGCTCCGGACTCTTACCGGCATCCCAGGTGGCGTCCACTTGATAATATGTGCCGTCTACCTCTACGATATTCCAGGCGTGGGGGCTGCCCGCAGTCCCGTTTGCGTAGTAGCAGTTCACACCGAAGGCACAGCACAGTTCTTTGAACAGCAGGGAGTAATCAAAGCAGACGCCCTTTTTGTAGGTCAAGGCAAAATTGATTTCCGCCGGGTAAGGAACAGTCCCCAAATAGTTGGTAAGGTCCATTCCGCTCAAAGAAGCCATATAATAGTCATACTTGATGTTGGATGTCACATACTGATAAATCGCAAATACCTTATCATAGTCACGGGAAGCGGCAGTGATGCCATACTGTGCTTCGATCTCCTCCACCGCATTCAGCAGAGGCTCATAGTCGGCATACCTGACGATTCCCAGGAAATCCTCCTGACTTGGCAGCTCACGGATGATGCCCTCCCGGTACATCTTGACATAGCCTGCCGCGCCATAGCGCAGATCCATGCGGTATTCATAGTAATCACCCGCAGATTTCCTGTATGGGCTGTCCAGGGAGACCGGAACGCACTTATAGTAGTCATAGCAGATTCCCTTTACCCGGGGAAGCAGCCCGTGGGAAAACTCATAGGGCGCACAAATGGCGGCGGGATCAAAATCCAGCTCCTTTGTGGAGAAAAAGGTCAGAGATTTGGGGTAGCAGTCCATCACTTCAGCGAAGACCTCCTCAACGTCAGCGATGCTGTCAACCACAAATCCATAGGTACGATCGCCATGCTCGCCGGTCCAAATACCGCTGGATGGAATGTAGAGGATGGTCTCTCCGCCGTCATAGGGTTCTACGACCACCTGTCCAATGGTAACTTGCTCTTCCGGCTGCAAGCCCGACGGACCGGTCTCCTCCTTATCCTGACCTTGAGAGCCCGTGGGCTGAGAGTCAGATGATTGCAGCTTCTGCAGCTGGCACAGCACCACCGCCGCCTGTGCCCGGGTCATATTCTGGCTCCCGGCAAATGTTCCGTCATCATCTACTCCGGCCATAACCCCAGACTGATATACCAGCCACACACTGGACTGGAACGCATCGGGAATGGCATCAAAATCCGGGATCTTATTCTGTACCCCCAAGCTTCCATCCGCATCAGGCTGTGCGCCGAATTCATTCAATGCCTGTGCCAAGATAAAGGCCATCTCCTGGCGATTAAGCGCATCAGACATTTTGTTGTTTAAGTCAAGCGCTGAATTAGAGAGCAGATGGTGCCGATTCGCCGCTGCCTGATAGGGATGATACCACATGTTTCCGGCGGCACCTGCCTGAATTTCATCCGGACAGAGCATCTGGGTGATCATGGTAATGAACTCTGCCCCGGTTACCGGCTGTTCGGGATTAAACCTGTGCTTTTCATCCCCGCTGACCCATCCATTTTGGGCGGCTGTCTGGATATATTCAAGCGCCCAATGGGATGCAGGGACATCTCGAAACGGGGTGTTGATTGCCGAGACAGGAACACTGATTCCAAGGCATATGGAACCTGCCAATGCCAGCGCTATAACCGTTCGTTTCATAATACGACCTCCTTAACGTGGTGAAATGAATCATTACAGGTTTAGGATATCCAGATACCATGTTCCGCCGACTTTTATAACAGGAACATTGATCGTGTCGCTTTCTTCAAGATTCAGGCTGTCCATCCGCAGGGTAAATTCGACCTGCACCTCCCTGGCGCCAGAGACTTTCACACCGTACTCCTTGTAGCTTTCCTGAACATCGGACAAATGGCTGGGCTCTGTATCAGTGGAACCAATTGCCTTGTAGGAGAAATCCAGCTGGTCGCCGAAAATGTCCTGGGGGAGCAGTTCGGTCAGCATGCTGCTGGACATAGCACGGAACTCCGCGCGAAGACTGTCCTTATCATAGCCTTCCTCCTCCATCACTGTATTCAGCATATCTTTGGGAATCAAGTCCATGAGAGCCTCTTCGTCCTGGGCCAACACAGCATCAAAAAGCTGCTCCGCCACAGCCTTATCGCTTCTCCCGCCAAACAGAGAGAATACGGCAAATACCAGCGCAATGGCCACAGCGGCCGCGGCGATTATGCCGATTTTTTTGTTTTTACTGGCACTCTGTCCGACGGCAGGCTTGGGGGCAACCTCCGCCGCAGCGGCGGTGCCGGGTCTTTCCGCGCCCAAAGGCGCGCCGCAGGAGCCGCAGAAAGCGGCGCCGGATTCGTTCTTCGCTCCACACTTACCACAATACATCATTTATCCCTCCTGATTTTCTTTCTCTTCCAGCTTGGTCCCGCAGTGGGTACAGAACAGGTTGTCTTTTCCCAACATCGCACCGCAGGCGGGACAGATGCGCATTTCCTCGGCAGACACCTGGGCAGGCGGTACACTGGGCGCCATTTTTGTGCCGCAGGCGTTGCAGAATGCGGCCTGGACCGGCACGTCCGCGCCGCAGTTGGGACACTTTACAATGCCCTTGATCTGTTTGATCTCCTCCTGGTTCTGGTTGATCTCCTCCAGCAGTTTTTTGATCTGCTCTGTCTCCGCCGGAAAGTCCGGAGCCGCATCGTCTTGGTGGCGCTGGTAGTAAGCCTGACCAATGGACTGGTACAACTGGGCGATCTGCTTCTCCTTGTCGGAGATGGCACTGTTCAGCCGTGCCACATCCGCAAAGTTTTTGGTCTGCTGGGCCACTCCCTGGCCCGCGTCGGAAAGCTTCTTTCCAAGCTGTTCAAAAAATGCCATACGTTCAAATCCTCTCTTTTTATTTTCTCATTCCCAACGAGCGGGAGTTACTGGAAGCGCCGGATTACCAGCTTCTGATTATATAGAAACAGGAGAGGCAAGTTTGGTTTTAAAATTTCAAAAAAAATTATCCCCAGCTCGTCGCCGGGGATAATTGACAAATCTCATCCTGGGCAGTACGCTATACCCAGACCTGTCTGCGCTGAAAGGCACATATTTTATGGATTTGACCACGAAGGAAAGACGGTGTGAAGGGGAATGGAAAAGACAGATTTAGCCGGCCTGATCGCCCGCTGCCGGGAGGGCGACAGCCGGGCCCAGAAAGCTCTGGTCCTGGCCGTTCAGAACCGTGTGTATTACCACTGTAAAAAGATGCTGCGGCATGAGGAGAATGCGCTGGATGCCACCCAAGAAGTCTTGATCTCCATGCTGAGCAAACTGGATACACTGAAGGAGCCGGCGGCGTTCTGGGGCTGGCTGAGCACCATGACCGCTAACCAGTGCCGCAACGCCCTGTCCCGTGGAAACCGGCGGGAGGTGCAGTTTCCCGAGGACGAGGAGGGAAACAGCCTGCTGGATACTTATGAGACGCTGGATGATCAGGCGGTTCCGGATAAGGCCCTGGACAGCGAAGAAAGCCGCCGCATGATTGTGGAGCTGGTAGATGCGCTGCCTGAGGCCCAACGCCAGTGCGTCCTGATGTATTATTACGATGAGATGGGGGTCAAGGAGATTGCTGCCGCTCTGGAGACCTCTGAGGGCACGGTGAAAAGCCGGCTCAATTACGCTCGCAAGGCTATCAAGGCGGGTGTGGACCGCTACGCCGCTCAGGGCATCAAGCTCTATGGCCTGGCGCCGCTGCCTTTCCTGGCCTACATTCTCAAGCAGGACGCCCTGTTGGGCGGCCTGTCTGCAGCCCAAAGCAGCGCCTGTGTCCAAGCGGCCCTGGCAGGCAGTTCCTCCGCCCTGGCCGCAGGTGCGGCGGGCGCTGCAAAGGGTACTGCCGCAGCGGGGGCAGCGGGGGCCGGTTCCTCCACATCCGCCGGAAATGTTCTGACCGCCGTGCTGGCCCACAAAGGGGTCGCTGCCGCGGTCGCCGGGGTCGTGCTGACCGGTGCCATTGGCGGTGCCCTCCTGCTCGACCGGCCGGAGCCGTCTCCGGTGGACCCGGTTTCCCCGCCGGCGGTGGAGGTTGTGGATCCGATAATCGAAGAGGGTCCTGACGTGGAGCCCCAGCCGGGACCGGAACCAGAGCCTCAGCCCGAGCCGGAACCTCAGCCGGAGCCCGCTCCCGAACCAGAACCCCAGCCGGAGCCGGAACCTCAGCCGAACCCCCAACCGGAACCCGAACCTGTCCCTGAGCCCGAACCCGAGCCGGAACCGGAACCGACAGGCCCCTCTCAGCTCAAGCTGGCCTACGATTCAATCACCGGCGGTTATGGCAAGGTATGCGGCGGCCTTGTTTCTGTCTACTCTGGAAAGACTCCGTTTGACAGTATCATTTATTCCTCTACTGATCCGTCAGTTGTCTATGTGGATGAAAATGAAGTGGCCTATTTGCTGCGTCCGGGACAGGCGGAGATCATCATCACATTCCCTCAGGACGGAAACTATCAGGCTCATATTCCTGTAACCGTAGAGGATCACTTCCACTGGGATTACGAGCCTTCCAGTTCGCCCATGACCTTGAAGTCTGGTCAAACCCGCGTGAATAGTGTGTCGCCCTATGGTATTTATAGTGGAACCACACTGGATTATGTGACATGGACCAGCAGCGATCCCTCTGTGGCACAGGTGGAAGCCACCACTGACATGCCGTCTACTCTTGTTACTGCCGTTTCCCCCGGCACCGCCACCATTACCGGCACCGTTCACTTTACCATCACAAGGATCGGCTATGAGACCAGTGATACGATCTCATTTGAAGTGATCGTAGAACCGGAATAAAATTCCCCGGTACTCCGAACCATGCTTTATGCCCCCCGCCGAAGCGGGGGGCATTTTTATGCACATATAGCCTTGACTGCCGGCAGGGACAGCTTCTTCACTGGGGAGGGCTGCCCTGGATTGAACTATTTGGGGGCGGCGCGGAAAAGAGGTGTTCTGCCTTCAGCCGGTTTAAGAGATACTGAACCTGAGCTCGGCTGAGGATTGTTTGCGCCGCATCTTGCTCCAGGCTGTCGTGGATCAGACTGTACCAAGTCCCGGCGGCCTTGCAAGGGGGGCTCATAGATGAGAAACTGCGCGAATAAGGCGGCTGGGTACCATCAGGCGGTCACCTCGGTATAGGTATATTCACAGGTAACGCGCGACATCTGCGCCCCTTTGTCATTGAGCCGAATGGTAATTTCCCGGGTCAGATTTCCGTAGTCGTCGTATTCAAAGTTGAGCACTTCGGTTTCACGGGAGGGCTCATATTCGGTGCTCTGGATGCTCAGCTTTTCCTGGTCATAGGTATACGTCGTCTTAGACGTCAGTTTTTCCCCGGAATAGGTCCGCCGCTCTGTAAGCTTCCCATCGGTCTGGTAGCAATATTCTGTGCGGGAAAGCTCCTGAGACTTATATTCATCTACGAGCTGGCTGATAGCGGTACGCTCCTCCTGAACCAGACGTCCGTTGTCGTCATAACTGAACAGAGTGGTGGCTGTGTAATCGCCCGGTTCCCCCTGGAAGATTCCCTCTTCGTCAACCATCATCTTCTGGCCCTGGTTGTCGTAGTAATAAGTTTCCACAGACAAAACACTGCCATCGTATATTTCGGTGGTGCTCGCCTGGCGGCCCTGGTCGTCATAGGTATACTCGGTGATAAAAATCTCATCCGAGTCGTACTCCCGGATCAGATGGCCGGCCTCGTCATAGTCATAGCACTTGGCAGCCGCGTTTTCACCCTCTGTTGGGACAATTCGGATCAGATGGCCGGCTTCATCGTATTCATAACGGAAGCTTCGGGTTTGCTCACTGCTGTATCCCTCATACCAGACCGTCTCTTCCTTGGCGTCAATACGGAAGGTTCGCTCCGGCTCCGGCTCGTCCTGAGGCTGCTGGATCTGGACGCTGCCCACGGAGGAAGCGCTGCCGCTTTCCTGCGTGGAGGAGCCGCTCCCTCCAGGCAAAGCACCGCAGGCTGACAAAGCCAGTGCCACGCAGAGTGCAAGGACGTATGCAAGCATCTTTTTCATCATAATTTATACCTCCTAATGCCATGGAATGTAATTTCATATGTTTTATGGTTGTTATTGGGGCAAATCAGGGTCGGGATACCGCTTATAGCAGGCCTCCAATTTCTGGCTGAGGTCTGCCGCATAGCCATACAGCTGACGATAGGAGCGGGCTAACCGATTTATCTCCTCGCTGAAATCCGTCAGCGCATATGCCTTGGGCGGCTTGCAGTGATCTGCCAGCGCCTGGCTCAGCTTCTGTATTTCCTCACTCGTCAGCACCTGCTCGCGATAACGGCTGATCTGGCTGTAAACTGTTGTTGCACGGCAAATATTTTGTTCTGCCCTGGGATCACAAACCAGCTCTGCCTGGTCATTGCCCAGTACAATCAAATTATGGACCTGGATGCGGTCTTCCTGTGTGCGGCCGAGGATCTCGTTTGCAAATTTCTCAAGGTATGCCACATGCCGGTCATTTTGTGCATAGGGGTTTTTCATCACTTCCCGGTGGGGCGCTTCTCCCGGCTTTTTGGCCGGATATTCCCGATACCACGCACCGTCCGCTTCGATTACGATCTTGTACTTTCCTTCCTGGCCGTAATTTTTAACCTCACAAGCAAAAATCCCGGATGTGGTGATCACAATGCTGTCCAGCTCCACACTCACATTCCCGTCGTCAAATTCCAGACGCACCCCTTCTCTGTGCCACAAGGCATCGCGATGCAGCTCCAGCGCCTCCGCCAAACGTTCCTCGCCCTCCAGGCCGGTCACAATACCATCGTAGTCCTTCTGGTACATTTGAACCCGGTACTGAACGAGCTGTTCAATCTCTCTTCTCCGGCAGTCCAGAAATTCATCTGAGGCAAGAAATCCCGTCCGTGTCAGCTCCTGGGAGCCCACTACAAGACGCCGAAACTGTGATACGATACCGGCTCCACGAACCCAGAAGGCCACTCCAGTGTCCTCATCCGTGAATCCGGCCAGTGTATTCCTTAAAATCTTATCAATGGCTGCCGGCCGATTTTCATTGATGACATAGATTGTCTGGTCCTCAGCGGATTCGCGGAAGGCTTTATAGATATTGTCATCATAATAAAACATGCTTGCTGGAGCAGAAGCTGCTTCCTTCACCAGGTCATAATGAGTATACCCCTCGAAAATCTGCGGTGTAAACGAATCCAACCCAAAATGCTCTTTTGCCCGGGCAAGAAACAGGTTCATTCTCTCATGCTGATAGGCGGAATATTGTTCTTCCACCGCTCTCGCTCCCTTTGTAAGAACAAACTTGAAACGACGGTTCAGCCAAATAGGGAGCGTGATGGGAAATACAGGTAAAATCCATACCATTATGGAGGAACTATCTCCATTGTAAATACGTCCCAGAATCGCAGCAACAACACTGAAGACCGCTATGCTGGCCACGCTGTAAAGGCCCATATTCTTCCCCACGTACCGGAAGATCATTTTCTTCTTCACAAGGGTGCTTCCGAGCCGCAGCAAAAGAATCACCAAGCAAGGAATAAACCACAAAACGCAAATGATCGCCCAAGCCTCCAGCATGTCAAATACCATATACCAGCCAAATGTAGCCATACTTTCAGCAAGCAGAAAACCCAGGACAAAAGTTAGAACCGATAAAATGACAGATGGTATTTTTTGAGACGCCTCCTGCCTTGTCATGTTTGATAAGTGGTTGACCGCTTGTTGTCCTGCAGCATACCCAAACCGGAACGATTGATTCATAACACATTCTCCCTTCCAAGCTAGAACGTTTCTCTCTTTTTCCGCCGTTTCTCCACAGTGTGTACGGCGGCGCAAAAGCTGTAAATTGCTGACACAGTTATAAAACGACTTCCCATACAGCTACAGATAATAAGACACAGAAAAAAGCCGTTTGGTTTTATGAAAGTGTCACAAAATATTATTATACTATTCTAAAAAAAAGTCAATTTACCCATGCGGCCACTGCAAAATCCAAGTGCACCAAGTGCGGATGAGCGCACATACTGATTGCACGTGAGCATGGACATAACTTCGGAGCTGCTCTTTGAAGTTGCAGCGGGATTAACATTACCAATAACAATAATATGCTTTTGATGCTCTACCAACGCAGCTACATACACGCCGCAAAGTCTTTATTGTGCCCAGCACCTTTCAGGCTTATAAGGGCCAACGGCGCAAGCCAGATACCGACTGCATCAGTCAGAGCAGCGATCACCTCTGTGAAGGACGCTGCTCTCCCATACGGCCAGACGGCAAAATCACGTCCGCAATGTCTACGCAAAGAACCGAGCAGAATGTGAGTGGTTGTTAGCCGAACTCATTGAGCAAATGAAGGTGGAGATTGCCGCGGAAAAAGAACGACTGTAGCTGTAAGGAATGACAAATAAAAAAGCAACAGGCCTCCGAAGTACCTTCGGAGGCCTGTTCTTCTCTGCCTATGGCTTGTTATGTGGTTAAATAAAAAGCCAAAAGAAAAACCACTTAAATCCGAAGATTTAAGTGGTTTTCTTGGAGCTGCTAGGCAGATTCGAACTGCCGACCTCATCCTTACCAAGGATGCGCTCTACCGACTGAGCTATAGCAGCATGTTTGTCCCCCAAAGGGGAACTATGTTGAACAGGCCAAACCTGGAATTTCCAAGGCGTCCCGGGGATTCCCGGGGGCTATTCAAACAGCCATCCGGCTGGAGTTATTAAATGGCGACTCGGAAGGGACTTGAACCCTCGACCTCCGGCGTGACAGGCCGGCGTTCTAACCAACTGAACTACCGAGCCATTTAAATCCTACTTTTTATAAAAACAGATTGCTCTGTTATTAACATGGCAGGGGCAGAAGGAATCGAACCCTCGGCACGCGGTTTTGGAGACCGCTGCTCTACCTGCTGAGCTATACCCCTATGTGGTGGGCCTTCACGGGCTCGAACCGTGGACCGACCGGTTATGAGCCGGCTGCTCTAACCAACTGAGCTAAAGGCCCATAGCCGTTCACACGATATTTCGGAAAGAGCGGCTTGCCGTCATGATTGGCGGCAAGCCGCTTCCTGGCTCCCCAAGTTGGACTCGAACCAACGACCCTGCGGTTAACAGCCGCATGCTCTACCGACTGAGCTATTGAGGAATGTGAAAGGGTCCGGTCCGGTTGGACCGGACCCTTGTGTTGGCGTTACCTATTTTCCCGGTCCGTCTCCAGACAAGTATCTTCGGCAGAAGCGAGCTTAACTTCCGTGTTCGGAATGGGAACGGGTGGACCCTCGCTCTAATCAACACCAACTGTACTTTCTCTTTGAAAAGAAAGTAACCAACGAAAACCAGAGCTTTTCGCTCGTTACCGTCTTTTCAACAGTAAGTATTATATCCGTTTTTACTCAATTGTCAAGTCCAATTTTTAAAAAT
>NZ_JBYUOW010000014.1:0-31473 GCF_058136395.1 Pseudoflavonifractor sp. HNCC25GI2 | reverse complement strand
CTTGCGTCCCGCTTCCGTCATAAATTTTGCAAACTGCCTTACTGTTGCAAGGGTAATATCATCTATCTCGTCTTGCTCAAGGTGTTCTTTACAAAAACGTAAAAAGAGATTGAGGCCAACACGATACCCGCGAATTGTCTTAGGGGTATACTTTCTGACCTCAATCTCTATAAGATACTCTTTTACCAATGCGTCCAGCTTCATATTACTTCCTCCTTTTGTGGTAAATTGCACATCACAATAGAAGGAAGTGTGTACGTCACAATTCAAATCAGAAATAACACAACTCATTTCAGAACACTAAAAATAAGTTGTAAAAATCATTCGATATCCGTTGAGACGCACGATATTCAGCTCAAAAAGTTCGCTCAGTCCTGCTCCCAGTTGTGGTACACGTTCTGGACGTCGTCGTTGTCCTCCAGCATATCGATGAGCTTCTCCATGTTCTTGATGTCAGCCTCATCGGTCAGCTTTACATAATTCTGAGGAACCATCTGAACGGCAGCCTCCAGGAAGGTGTAGCCCTTGCCCTCCAGAGCGGAGACCACATCGTTAAAGCTGTCGGGATCCGTGTAGATTTCAAACACGTCATCATCCGCACGCATGTCCTCTGCCCCGGCCTCCAGAGCATCCATCATGACGGTATCCTCATCCAAATCCTCGGAATCCATCACAATAACGCCCTTCTTGTCAAAGGACCAGGACACGCAGCCAGTGGCGCCCAAACCCTTGCCGTACTTATCCAGCAGGTGGCGGACCTCAGGAGCGGTGCGGTTGCGGTTGTCGGTCAGAGCCTCTACAATTACAGCGACGCCGTTGGGACCGTAGCCCTCGTACACCACGCTCTCAAAGTTATCACTGTTGCCGGCACCCATAGCCTTGTCGATGGTGCGCTTAATGTTATCGTTGGGCATGTTGGCAGCCTTGGCCTTGGCAATCACGGCGGCCAGGCGGGAGTTATTGGCCGGGTCACCACTGCCGCCGGTCTTGACCGCCACGATCATTTCGCGGGCGATTTTGGTAAAAATCTGAGACCGCTTGGCGTCGGCAGCACCCTTTGTTTTTTGTATGTTGTGCCATTTGGAATGTCCGGACATAAAATCGTTCCCTTCTCTTTTTGGCTTCAAATTCGCCAAAAAATTATATCACTATTTTCATTCTGTTGCAAGTCCAGGTAGCTATAATTTTATAAAAAGTCTTATTCTGGCTTGCTCCGATCCTTGTTGGGGACCATAATGCGCAGATGAGAGCCCTCTCCGCACTTCCCTTTTTCGTCGTTTACTACGATGTCAAACCACAGTTTTCTCCGCTCAATGGAGCGCAGCGTTGCAGTGGCTGTGACCTTCATGCCAACGGGGGTTGGAGCCAGATGGCGGATGTGGGCTTCGGCACCGACGGTCGTCATGCCTTCGTCCAGGTAGGCTTTGGCCAGCTCCAGAGCTGCCGCCTCCATCAAAGCCAGCATGTTGGGGGTGGACAGAATGCGCGCACCGGCATTGCCAATCCGCTTGGCCGTCATTTCATCGGTAACTTCCCAAGTCAGAGAATATTCCTTAGGCTTTTCCATTGTAATCCCTCTCACCTCTTCTGTTTTGGATAGCAGGACCAATATCAGCGGAATACACGACCGGAGGCATGAAATACCTCACGCCGGTGGAAGGTGACAAAGTCGGGCGTAAATTCCGGATATGCCTGACAGAAGGTACTCCGCAGCAGTTCGGGATTCAGACCCGGATTCTGCGCTGCCACAACAATATCTAGTGTCATGGTATCACTCTGACACTCCAGGTTCCAGTTTCGAATCAGAGGAATCAAATCCACTTCAGTATAACCCAGCTTGGCCTTGTTGGACTTCTTCTGGACCACCAGGCTTTCCCGGTGCAGTAATTCCTGCATGGCCGGCTCTGTCTCCTGGGGACGTCCCTCTGGGTACTCAAAGTTCATGATGTAGTTGACAAGCGCAAGCTCTTTCAGCTTTTCTTCCCCCTGGTAGCACTGCTGGATGATAATGCCTTCCGGCATGGCCGCGTTGAGCCGGGCTGGTACCTCCTCACGGGGCGTATCTCCCATCAGACCAAACTCCAGAATTTCACATTGACTGGAATAGCCCACAGACAGAGGCAGTGCGATGGAGACAAAGGGGTGGGGATGAAAGCCTTCGGTGTGCTTAATCTGAATATGTGCCCGGGCAAAGGCCCGCTGAAAGGTGCGCATAAGATCCAGATGGGAGATGTACTTTGCACGTCCGGTCTTGGAAAAGAGCAGTCGGTCAGCCATTGCATACACCTCCACAGAGCAGACGATTGGCGCCGCACCCAGAGCAGCGGGTCCGGCAGTCCGGGGTGGTCTGGGACTGATAGCACAGCTCCCGCTCGTGCCAGAGGAACGCGGGATTTACCGTGGTGTCAATGCGGCACCAGGGGAACACCTCGTCTCTCGGACGCTCACGGTGGGCGTAGAAGTCGCCATTCAAACCACAGGCCTTCAGCGCGTCCATCCAACGCTGATAATCAAAATATTCGCTCCAGGAGTCCATTTTGGCTCCGTGGGCCCAGGCCCACTCCAGGACATCAGCCAGACGGCGATCTCCACGGGAGAAAATGGCCTCCAGATAACTGGTTTCCGGGTCGTGCCAATTGTAGGTGATGGACTTGTCCCGTTTCAGAGCGTCACGGAGCAGGTTGACCCGCCGCTGATACTCCTCCACCGGGATTTGTGCGTCCCATTGGAAGGCGGTGTGAGGCTTAGGGACAAACCAGGAGGTGGATACGGTGATACGGACGCCCCGGGCCTTGTTTGGCGTACATTCCCGCCAGGCGAAGTAGACCTTGCGGGCCAGATCTGCAATGCCTAATACATCCTCATCCGTCTCAGTGGGCAGGCCCAGCATGAAATACAGCTTGACTCCGCTCCAACCGCCGGAAAAGGCGGTGCGGCAGGACTGCAGCAAATCCTCCTCCCGGAGATTTTTGTTGATGGCGTCCCGGAGACGCTGGGTACCGGCTTCGGGAGCGAAGGTAAGTCCACCCTTCCGTACCCGCTGGAGCCGCTCCATCAGGTTCATGGAGAAGGTGTCCGCACGCAGAGACGGCAAAGAAAGCCCAATATCCCTGGGCGCGCAATAATCCAGCAGGTTGTCGCACAGCTCCAGCAGACAGGGGTAATCGGTGGAGGACAGAGATGAAAGCGTCATCTCCTGATAGCCGGAGTCCTCGCAGGCCGCTTTTCCGTATTGAGCCAGCAGTTCCGGGTTCCGGTTGCGGACAGGACGGTACACGTAGCCGGCCTGACAGAACCGACAGCCCCGGATGCAGCCCCGGAACAGCTCCAGCATCACGCGGTCATGAACGATTTCAGTGGACGGAATGATGGTCTTAACCGGGAAATAGGACTTGTCCATGTTTTCCACGATGCGCTTGCGCACCGTGGCATGAGCTCCGCTGCCTGGCTTAATCTCCATGGCCTCAAGGGTACCGTCCTCCCGGTACACCGGCTCATAGAAGGAGGGAACATAGATTCCCTCGATTTTCGCTGCCTCCTGGAGGAACTCCTCCTTGGTCCAGCACTCTTCTTTGGCCAGCTGGTAGAGGCGGATGTACTCCAGTGTGACCTCCTCCCCTTCTCCCAGGACAAACATGTCAATAAAGGGGGCCAGAGGCTCCGGATTGTAGCAGCAGGTTCCCCCAGCAATGACCAGCGGGGTCAGATCCGGGCGATCCGCAGAGCGTAGGGGCAGCCCGGCCAGATCCAACATGTTCAGCACATTGGTGTAGGCCATCTCATACCCTAAAGAGAATCCGATGATGTCAAAATCGGAAATGGGATCACTGCTCTCCAGGCCGTAGAGAAGGAGTCCCTCCCGGCGCATCTCCTCTTCCATGTCGCCCCAGGGCGCATAGCAGCGCTCACACCAGATGTCCGGGCACTCATTCATGACACCGTACAAAATACGGCAGCCCAGGTTTGACATGCCGATTTCGTAGGTGTCTGGAAAACACAGCGCAAAGCGGGTCTTAACCGCTTGCTTTGATTTTACCACGGCATTATATTCTCCGCCCGTGTATCGAGCGGGCTTTTGTACTTTGGGCAGGATATGCTCCAATGTGCGGTTCATGTCGTTCCTCCCGTTTTGGGTCTTATACAGTAAACTCTATTTTAACCGTTTCACATTGGCATGACAAGCCCTATTTTTCTCCTTTCTGATGGGAAAATTCCAAAATGAAAAGCCATAGGCCAATACTGAGAAGTGTTATCGTTCCACCATCACCAAACAGCAGGATTCCGCCGGCTAGAATCAGCGCGGAGCACCCCCTGCTGAGCCACTCCCCTGCCCATTCTGCTGCATCCGGCCCGGCTACCAGACAGAGGGCGCAATGCAGCGCACGCCCTCCATCTAGGCAGCGAACCGGGAGCAAATTAAAGCAGCCAAGTACCAAATTCAAGCCGGAAAACAATAATCCGGGTTCCCATCCGCAAAAAAGACGGGCCAGCAGCAGATTGACCGCCGGACCGGCCAATGCCGCTGTCCCCTCCTGCCAATAGTTCATGGGATGTGCCATTACCATTTCTGCGCCGACTACTGTGAGACGAATTTGCTTTACAGTCCCTCCCATTACAATAATTGCTGCATAGTGTCCTAACTCATGGAGCATGCAGGCGGCCAAAGCCAACGGCAGTATCATCTGGCGATCCAGATAGTTCAGCCAGGCCATCAGAAAAAAGAAACCGCCGGTCGCTTCTACATTCCCCAGTTTCATTGGTCGCTCAAATATTCAATATAATAAATTGGATTCAGGTGCATCTTATTGAATTTTAGTTCCAGATGGAGGTGCGGGCCGGTAGACATTCCGGTGGAGCCGATTTCCGCGATTTTATCGCCTATGGAAACCGTCTGTCCCTTGGTCACACAGACAGTGCTGCAGTGGGCATAGAAAGATTTGACGCCATTTCCATGGTCCAACTGCAGGTACAGACCATAGGAATCGTCTTTTCCCACATACTCTACTGTTCCGGATGCAAAGGCCTGAATGGGGTCACCCATCTGTCCGCTGATGTCTACTCCTCCATGAAATTGGTAGGCACCGTTGATAGGATGATCCCGATATCCATAGCCGGAATTGATATAACCAAGCACAGGTGTCATAGTTTCCAGAGAGCCCAGCGAGAGTTGATCCATGGTATAATTGTTCGGAAGCGGATCGCCGCTATAATCCGATTTTAAAATCAATGTGCCTGCGGCGGGGACAGCCGCAGGCTCGGGGTCTGAGACTGGCTCCTCAGCCTGGGGAGCCGTCTCAGCAGAAGTCTCTTCAGCAGTGGTCATGGGGAGCTTCCATGCGTTTTGCGAGAGTAAGTGGTCCGTAATGGCCTGCTCATCCGGGTTTTCACTCAGAAAGCTACTTTCATTCCAGAGGAAACTGGCCAGTTCAGGCACAGCCTGAGCCGATTCCGAGTCCGGAACCGTACTCTCCTCGACCCCAAATACCTCGATGCAGAAATCCTCCAGCTGGCCCAAAATCCCGGTATCGGATTCCGTGTCACCAAGAGAAGAAAATGCCGCACGAAAATCCGTATTGGAAGTAATCAAAGTCAACAGGTCGTCTCGAATCTGGAGCAATTTGCTCGGGAATATGCCTTTGCCGAGAAATACGGCCAGAAACAGTACCAAACAAATGAAAAGCTGAACTAGGCGAAGATTTTCCTGACTTGCTTTCTTGTTTTCGTTGGTGCGAGACCCGGCATAGCGAGGACTGGTCTTTTTCTTGTAAGTGCGGGCGGTTTCGTTGGACATAGAAATTCTCCTCCCCTGCCGAATGTTGGCGTGTGACTGATTCAATCTATTCATTGGACAAATGGAATATACCTCTTGACAGAAGGGGAAGAAGAAAATATAATAATAAAGCTGAGCTGTTGTTTGTTGGAGTACACTGTATTCTTACACGAGTAAACAGCAGATAACCGGGTGTAGCGCAGTTGGTAGCGCGCATGGTTCGGGTCCATGAGGCCGTGGGTTCAAATCCCGCCACTCGGACCATGCGGAGTGTCCTTATAGGATCTGAGTATCCTACAAAGGACACTCCGCATTTTTTATTGTCAAAATTGAGGCAGCTCCGTTTTCATCGAACAGCAGCCGATCCCGGATGCACAGGAGCTTTACCTTGTGCCGGGTGAGCAGGTCAATGTAGCTTTGGGTCATACCCCACTCCCGGCCTATCCGGGTCAGGCTATGGACTATCACCACATCCACCCTTCCAGCAACAACGGCCTCGGTCATTTTCTGGAGCGCCGGGCGGTCTAATGTGAGCCCGCTGCCGTATTCGTCCGCAGCGCCGATGATGGTATATCCCGCCTGCTTTGCGTAGAGCTGGAGCAGAAACCGCTGGTGTTCCAAGGCGAAAGAATCGTCATGGGCGACACGGCAATAGAGAAATGCTCTCATATCCCACACCACCTTTACACCGCCGGGGCGTAGCTTAATGCTACGCCTTTTCTCGTTTCCAGCAGAATATCCCGCTCGGGGATTTTCCGGCGATCCGGCACCTCAAAGGCACCGATGCAGTTGTAGTGGATCGTCACCCGCTGATTGGTAATGCCGTCCTCCTTGACCGCAGGATAGACCTCGATGTACTGAATGAGCTCGGCAACCATGCGCTTCGTAATAATGGTAGCGTCGGTGTATCGGCGTACCGTTTCCAAGAAGGTGTCCACATCCATCCGCTTATCTTCCAGCTTTTTCAGTTCCAGACGAAGCGCCTTGATTTTCTTGGCGTTTTCGCCCTGCTCCTGCTCATACCGCTTGGACATTTTGGCAAACCGGGCATCGTCGATCTTACCGGACACATTGTCCTCATAGAGCCGTTCAAAGAGCATATCCAGCTCCCCGTCCCGAGCCAGCAGCCCGTCCAGCTCCCGCTTCTTGCGTACCCGTTCATTTTCCGCTACCTTGGCGGAGCGGCCCACCATCGCCTTGATGAAGTCGTTTTCGTATTCGTTAGCGAAGCAGGCCAGCCGATGGATCTCGTAGAGCACGACCTGCTCCAAGAAGTCCAGCCGGATATAGTGGGTAGACGAGCACTTGCGGAGCCCGGAATTGTGGTTCTGGCAGCTAAAGAATTTAATATCGTGGTTGCCCTGGTTAAAATGGAAATTCAGATTGCCGCCGCACTCCGGGCATTTCAGATAGCCGGAAAAGACGCTGGGCTCTTGGGTAACGGTGGGGCGCTTGCGCCGTGTCCCGGCTTTTAACGCCTGCACCTTTTCCCAAGTTGGCCGGTCAATGATAGGCTCATGGACATTGAGGAAGATCGCCCGGTTTTCCTCCGGGTTCTCAATCCGGCGCTTCATCTTATAGGATTTGGAATAGCTTTTGAAGTTGATGACATCACCGCAGTATTCCTGCGTGGTCAAAATCTTCTTGATTGTGGTGTGCCCCCATTTTGTGGGCTCCACGGTGCTTTTGGAGCCGCCCCTGCTTGTACCTCTGCTGCGCCAGTAATAGGTCGGGTTGACAATCCCATCCGCACCGAGGGCGGCGGCAGTTTCAGCCAGCCCGTACCCGTCCAGCGCCATGCGGTAGATACGGCGTACCACCTCGGCGGCTTCTGGGTCAATCACCCAAAACCGGGGATCGTCCGGGTTCTTGATGTAACCATAGGGCGGCGGCGAAAGCGGAATCCCAGCGTTGCCTTTCATCTTGTTGACGATGTGGCGCTTCTTAGAAATATCCTTGGCGTAGTATTCATTCATAATGTTTTTGAACGGGGTGAAATCATCTTCACCTTCGTCGCTATCCACGCCATCGGACACAGCCACCAGCCGCACATCATGGAGCGGGAAAAATTCCTCGGTGAGCTTGCCCACCTCAATGTAGTTGCGGCCCAACCGGGAGAGGTCTTTCACGAACACCGCCGAGATGTACCCGGCCTCGATTGCGGCGATCATCTTCTGAAAGCCGGGGCGCTTCATGGTAGTGCCGGTGATCCCGTCATCCACGAAAAAGATCGTGTCCGTGTAGCCCTTGTCCTTGGCGGCCTTTTGAAGTATTTTCTTTTGGTTCTGGATGCTGTTGGACTCGCTGTCCATATTATCATCACGGCTCAGTCGGCAGTAGAGAGCGGCTGTGCCGGTAGAGATTTTCTTGCTTGACTGTTTCAAAATATCCTCCTTCCTGCAATCAAGCAAGAGGTTCTTATCTATGTATATTATACCTCTGCCGACTGCCCGTGTTAAGGATGTCGATGGAACAGTTAGGCTGGCTCCAGATCGGCCAGCATCAGCTTCAACAGGATGTCACGCATGGACTCGCCTTTGGCCTTGTAGACAGGAGTGACGATGAATTGGATTTTACCGACTTGATAAGTGTATTCCTCCTTGATGGGTACGGGATCTTCCATGTGGGCCTCCTTCCAGAGCGATACGAAACAATGACCGACAGTCCCCCTTGTCCCGTGGGGAAACGCAAGAGGGCGGCACCTTCGGCGGTGCCGCCCTCTTGCCTTGCTCCACTTTGGGAAAAGTTGTCCCAAGGTCAGTAGGGGCTGTTCTCAAAATGCTGCTGGGCCTCCTCCAGCCCACGGATGTCAAAGACCTCGTAGAGTTCTGCCACCACACGCCGGATGTCCTTGGGAGAAAACCCGCAGTTTTCCATAGCGTAGATGACATAGCCACGGCAGGCGTTGTTGCTCCACGGCTGGGCAAGCAGGGCCGCCAGTTCGGGATCATACTTCATGTTGGTTTCCTCCTTGATAAAAAGTTTCGGGAGCGCCACGCTCATTTCCTTGGCCCGTCATAAGACAGCAATACTCAGCATGACGCTCCCGAGGGGGCGGCGGCCCTGAGGGGCAAGCGGCCAGCTTGTCCGGCTGCGGATCGTGGCCGTGGGGTGGCTTGTCCCACTTGCGGCGCTGGTGTTGTTCGCTCATTCTCCTGCCGGAGAAGTCACAGCGCACCCGCCACCCGGCTCCCCGCTCTATGGCTCGGGGCCGCCGCTATTCAGTTGTTGATCGGATGTAACTCCTCTCATATACCAAGGACAAAAAATGGCTCTGTGGCAGGGTCAATCAAAGAACTTTTTTCAAATATTTTCTCATAGCAGCCAAACCGCTTCGAACTGACTCCTGCACAGAAGTTTTGCTCACGCCTTCGGCCATAGCCACCTCCCGATAGCTCTTGCCGAGGATCACACAGGCGTCCACCCGGCGGCCCTGCGTTTCGGGCAAGGAATTGAGCGCAGCACACAAATGGCAGAACAGCTCCATGCGTTCCAGCAGCTCTTGCGGGGTGGGTTCAGAAACGCAGGCAGAGTATTCGATACCGTCCTCGCAGTCAAGGGAATACTGCGCCTTGTTGCGGACGATCCGCCGCTGATAGGCGGCCTCGTACAGCCTGCTTGCCCGGAGCTCGTCAGCCACTTCCTCGGAAACCTCTATGTATTCGTCGTGGGTGTACCACGGGTAAAAGTCTTTCAGATTGATGGTCGTCATTTGTAATTCCTCCGTTCAGAAAGTTGGGGAGTGAATGGCGATCTGAACGGAGGGCGGCGGAGATCGGCAGCCTGGGCCACCTTCGCCCACTTCAGGACAACTTGTCCCAAAGTGGATAAAACAAACTGCGCCTGCGTGACACAATGACACGCAGGCGCATAAAATTATATATCCGTTTATGTGATGCCATATTTCACATCTACTGCTAGGTTTCTCCCATTGAGCAGACAGACTTTTTTTGACAAGGCAGCTCCCGTCGCTTTATGTCGAAAAAATTTGTTGCACACGGCGGCATCCTCCTGTTGCCGCCGTGCCAGATTGCAAGGTGTAGGGTCGTCGTTAGCCTTTGGACAAAAAGAAGCGGCGGCCTTGATTTCTCAAAACCGCTGCTAGATATGCAGAGTAAGCGCACGAAACCAACCTGCCCGGCAACGGCTTTTTTTCTTTCCCCGTCGGGCGGGGCAGGCTATGATTACATATTAGATAAAAAGAAACCGATAGCTTCAAGGAAAAACCTTGTGTGCTATCGGCTCTGCGTCTGTGCGTCTGGCTCTTTGATAACTGTAATATTGAGTTGTTTTACATTGATTAGTGACTCATGCTTGCACTTAGGACAAAATAATGGAAAATTCAGAAGTTCCGTATCTTCTCTGATTTTTACTCTTGTCTTACAACTGCAAAAGGGACACAAAATCCATTCTTCCATAATCATTGTTTTCTGAACACTCAAAATTCTTTGCCCTTATGGATTTTTACAGAAACAAAATAAGATACAAAGAAAACTATAATTGCAATAAAGGTTGAAACGGCTTCAACAAGAGGATGTCGCATATTCATACCGTCTGTCCATTGGGCTAAGCACGCTGCGGTCAGCAGCTGCATTCCGATTGCACCGAAAGTTGATAAGATCAGGATCAGTTCATTTTTTTCTGTCCCAAATTTCAGAACGAGCGGGTACATCACTGCAATAGAGAAGAAGGATAATGTCAGTCCAACCTCGAAGCCACGGAGCAGGGTGGGCAGTGTCATCATATGCCCACTAACGCACGAGAGTAAGACCGTTACAGCCCCCATGAATATGCCCAACACAAGCAAAATCACAACGGAAACATACTTTGCCAAAACAAGATTGCCTCGGCTGACAGGCAATGTTATTTCATATTTGCTCCATTTGGACATTTCATCTGCCCGAAGTGATGTCCCGATATTAACAACAAACAAAAAAACTTGTATCGCTATTATGTATGGGGTGGCCGCAGGGCTCTTCATGAGCAATGCTGAAACAGCTAAAAAAGCAGATAAAACAAAAGCAAGTAAAATGTTACTCTCCATAGAATAGAGATTATTTCTAATCAGTCCTCTCATGCGGCTTCTCCTTTCACATAAAGAAGCATGATTTCATCAATGGATGCTGGAACAATCATTGCCTTTGGATATTTTTTCTGCATTTGATTGCGGTCAGCTACCAAGACTTGCCACTCATAGTCCATCTTGCGGTACACAATAATCTCGGATTTATCCAGCGCCTCAAATTGTGCCGAGCCGCATTTGATAATTCCATACTGCTCTGTTAGTTCATCTTTCGGTTTAGAAAAGACCACCCTACCCTCGTGAATGAACACGATGTAATCCGCTATCTTTTCGAGATCGCTGGTGATGTGTGAGGAAACCAAAATGGAATGGCTTTCGTCTTGAACAAAATCCAAAAGCATATCTAAAATGTCATCCCGTACAACGGGATCAAGGCCGCTGGTGGCTTCATCCAAAATGAGCAGTTTGGAATTATGGGACAATGCAACAGCGATTGCCAATTTCATTTTCATCCCTTTTGAGAATTGCTTGATTGGTTTACCAGCAGGCAAAGAGAACTTTTTTAGAAGTGCCATGAAAGTGCGATCGTCCCAAGACTGGTAAATATCTCTCATGACACGGCCTATCTTCTTTGGGGATAAAATTTCAGAAAAATTGTTGCCATCAAATACAACGCCTATTTGCTCTTTCACTTCGTTATCCAGTTCTTCTTTTCCCAAAACGGAAACAGAGCCTGCTTCTTTTTGAACAAGCCCCAAAGCGGCACTAATTGTCGTACTTTTCCCTGCGCCATTTTCACCAATCAATCCGACAATGGAGCCGCTGGGCACAGAAAAGGAAACATCATTCAGGACAAAATCTTTATATGTTTTCGTCAGACCTGAAATGGTCAAAGCATCCTTCATTCTTTATCATCCTCCTGGTACATCAGTGTGAGCAAGCCAGTCAGCTTATCAAGAGATATGCCGCTTGTGCGGGCAATCTCGATTGCTTCTGCAAATTTTTCTTCGATCTTCTTCTGCTGTTCTTCAAGATAGAAATCTTGATTTTGTGCGGACACATAGCAGCCTTTTCCAGCAGTTGTTTCAATGAAACCATCTTCTTGAAGGATCGCATATGCCTTTTGCACGGTAAGAATACTGATATGCAATGATTTTGCCAGCGAACGCACAGACGGAATTGCTTCTCCCGCCGTTAGTTCGCCGCTCATAATAGCTGCTTTGATCTGCGAAGAAATTTGCTCATACAGAGGCCGGCTTGCTTTATTGCTTACGAATATTTCCAAGTTCGCACCTCCGTTCCCGCCTTAACTGTATTGCTATAACAAGTACAGTATAATACGCAGCAAAACAGATGTCAAGAGTTCCAAATATTTAACACACTAAGAGGTGGCCTTATTTAGCATGAAATAAAAAAGAACATTACATCAAATTCCATTACATTCTCATAACCTAACCTGAAATATAAAATGATATAGGGTGATATGAAAATGAACCAAGATGAAAGAAGGTTTGACTTTCATGGGCTCGGACTGGCTCTGAAACAAGCCAGAGAGGAAAAGGGCTGGACACAAGCCTATGTTGCGGAATTGGTAGACCGTGACCCCCGCACCATTATGAACATTGAGAACAAAGGCCAGCACCCCAGCTTCAACCTGTTTTTCAAGCTCGTCACTCTGTTCGACATTTCCGTAGATCAGTTTTTCTATACAGAAGGTCAGCGTGGAGAGGACAGTTGCAGAAAGCATATTGATGTGCTTTTAAGCTCGATGAATGAGAAAGAGCTTGTTGTGATAGAAGCCACAGCCGAAGGGCTCAAGAAAGCCAGAGAAACGGAGGTTCAGGAGTAAGAACCTCCGTTTTTTGCGCTGTTTTAGGGGCAGCGCACTAACGGCAAGCAGGGCAAGTGTGGCCACACTTGCTATTTTTGCAACCCGAGAGGGCAGCAAAAACGCTTGTTGGGGAGCCTCCCCAAACCCGGCACTTCGGGACAAAATGTCCCAAAGTAAATTGTCTGCGTCACCGTCGCTACCGCTCCTGTTCCTTATTCTTGCTCCCGTCCGTCACGCCCAGCAGATAGTCAATGTTGGTCTTGACCGCCACGGCCTGCCGCATTTCCTGTTGGGCGGCCCGGTACTTGGCGTACAGGGCCTTTTTCTCCGCCGCCAGCTTGCGGCGCTTTTCTTTTAATTGGGCCATCTTGGGCAGTTTGGCCCCGTCCAGCAGATCGTTCAAAGCGGCCTTGGCTGCCCGGTAGTCAGCCAGCTCCGCCTCGTGCTGGGCCAGAAATCTCTTGTTATACTTGGCCGCCTTATACTCGTCGAACACGGGCCGGGTCTTGGCGTATTGTACCACGGCCCCCATAAGCTCGGAAGTATAGGCAAGGTCAGCCTCGGTCTGCCGGAGCTGCTCCGTCAGCGCATGGAAACTGGCGGACGCAGCCTCGGCCTCGGTGGTGAGCTGGCTATATTCGCTGATCTGATGCTCCTGCATAAATTGCAGCGCAGCGGCCATCTGTTTGAGGTTATACACCTTGGCCCACCGCTCATAGGCCGGGCCCTTCACGGAGCGCAGCCGCTCCTGTATATCCACGATCAGATCGACACGCCTGGGCGCAGCGGGGGCCGGAGCATTCAGCGTCGGCATGGGGCGCTTGCCCGCAATTACATCCCGGATCTCCCCGGGATCAAAGCCTTCCCCGAGGGTGGACGAGCGGAGCCGGGTGGCCCGCTGCTGCCCTGGCACAAGGAACGAGATCACACCGCCACGCCCCCGCTTGACCGCATAGCCGGACTCCTCCATGAGCCGTAAAAAGGCGTCAAAGCTATCCGGGCCTTTGGCAAGGGCATCGCAGATGGCCGCCCGCAGCCGTTCCTTGTAGGAGCGCTGGCGCCCCGTCCCCAGCCATGCTCCGTAATGGAGAAAACAGCCCTTGCTATGGAGCTTGGGGCTGGTAATCACGGACAGGTCATTTTCCAGACACACCCGGTCAGAGAGCCGCCGCACCGCCAGGGCCGAGCCGATGAAATCCCGGAACTTGTGGGAGCAATCCAGCGAAGTGGAGTTGTAGTAGATGTGGTTATGAATGTGCTGGCGGTCTGTGTGGGTGGCGACGAAAAAGGCATACTCGCCCTTTGTCCAGCGCATCGCCGTTTCATAGCCCACCCGGTTTGCCTCCTCCGGGGTGATCTCTCCCGGCTTGAATGACTGCCGGATCTGATAGCACAGCACATCGGCATCCCGCCGCTGTTCCCGGCCCGTGGTGACCTTGTATTTGGCCTTGGAGAGCAGGAACTCAGCATCGGCGGTCATGTAGTCGCACTCATAGGAGGAAATCAATTCGCCGCCCTGTGTCTTGTCCGGGTTCTGCCCATAGTCAAATCGCTCTTTCAAGGATTGGGCGACGGTTTCCCCCTTGCTGATCTTGTGCTTTTTGAAATAGGTTGTGGCCGTAGGCAGCCCTCCTTTCGATACGACAAACGGCGGCTGTTGCCAGCCGCCGCTCGGACTTTGGGACAAGTTGTCCCGAAGTATCAGCCTGTGATGAAATCCTGCAAGGAGTATTTCAGCGAGTAGAGCCTGTCCATGAGCCAATCAGCGATGGCCGGGATGCCAAAGGGCGAAACGAGGAACGCCAGTACAAGGAACACCACGCCGCCCAGCGTCTGGCCGCCGATGAACAGGACAAGGGCCAGCAGGGTAAGCACCACGCAGCCTATATGACACAGGGCCGAAGCCACGCAATACAGGAACGACACGATGGCAACGAGCAGGGTCAGCGCCACCACAAAGGGGGCGGCAAGGATTTTGAGAACGATCATATCAGCTACCTCCCGTAAAATCTGCTGGGTTTGTGCTTCTATGATAATTGTACCTCTGAAAAAATCAGGGTACAAGGATGTCAAAGATTGATTATTCAAATAATCCAACCTATAATTTTATGGGGGTGATAAAATGGAAAATTGTTTAACCTACATTGTTCCAGACGCAGTTGAAGAATATAAAAGCTATCATAGAACAATATGCTTTAACTTAAATAGGATGATTTGGGATGTTTCCTTTCTGAAAAAAGCTGCTGAAATGCAGCAGAATTGTGAGGCGTATAGAAATGGGTTTGTTATCGCACAACTTTACAAAAACGAGTTTGAACTATTAACTTTGCGACTGCACCGAACCTTATATGACGATGGAAATGACACAATTACTTTGCCAAAATTAAAATCCAAATTATTAAAAAACTATCTATTCCCCGAATACAGACAAGAGCTATGTCAACGCTTAAAATCCACTTCATGGGATAACCCTGATGTTGTTGCTGCACGCAGAAGGGCGGACGCAGTTGTTCCCATTTTTAGAACAACCTTTATTGCACATTCTCTTAAAAAGGATGTGGACGAGTTGTCCTTTTGCTTTGAAGAGGCAGAAAAAGTAATTATGGCTGCTTGTGATTTGTTTTCCAAATTAAATTTTGGCGCAGAGGAATTCTATTCTGCCGATGAAAAAGCCAACTTAAATCATCAAAAAGAGCAGATTGCCTGTGAGGAAATTATTGAAGAATTCTTTTTATATCAATATCTAAGCTCCTATCCAATCAGGGAAATAGACTGTACTTTTGCAAATGATGAAAAGCAAGATGCGCTTCAATCTGCGATTAACCAAATAAATTCAAAGTTAGAGCATGAGTTCATACGGTTCAAATAATTTAAGGGGGCATATCTGCCCCCCTTAAATCTCCACCACCGCCGACAGTTTTTTCAGAAGATCGGACAGCGGCCCCCAAAGGTCAGCGTAGTCCCGTTGCAGGGCCTTGATCTCGTCGGGGTAAATGCCGCCGTAGGTGTTCACATGGATCGCCACTTGGTTGAGGTTGTTGGCGCACCGCCGCTGGAGGGACACCAGCTCCCGGATGTCCGAGAGGTCAACATGGAGCACATAGCCATTCAAGGCCATTTTCCGCACATAGGCCCCCATGTTGGAAATGCCCGCCTCGGCCATGCGTTCCCCGATCAGAGCCTGCTCCTCCGGCGTCACCATGACATGAAGATGGACACAGCGGCGGCGTTTCTTTGTCACCGCTCCTCACGCTCCCGGCTCCTGTGCTTGTTGGGGGGCTCCTTCACCTTGTCCAGCCCCTTTTCCGTGGGCTGGGGCGGCAGGGCCGGGCCGTTGTTCAGCAGCCCGTCGATCATATTGTAACTCTGCTCGGTGGACAGCTCCACGGTTTTCAGCGGGTTATCCTGTTCGTGCATAGTACCTCCTATCTCTCGTCACGGCGGGGAGCAAACTTCTTGGGGGCGGTCTGGCCCCGGTGCTCTTCCGCCTGTTTTTGGGCGGTTTTCATCTGCTGGGCAATCGGCTGCTTGTCCTCCTTGTGGGCCTTGGCCGCCGCTTGGCGCTCCACTCCATGAGCACGGGCGGCAAGCTGCTCCGGGGTGACATACTCTTTCGCCACATAGCTGCCGAAGTCGGGGTAAAACCATGTCAGCCGCCTTTGCTCCGGGACATGGTGGGCATCCTCCCATTTGCCCACCACCTGAGCCTGGGCATCCATCTGCCGCCGGATGTCCAGATTTTCACGGGCGGGCCGCAGCTCATAGTCCCGCATTTCCCGATCCGTCAAAGGCTGGGCATAGATAATCGCCCCCCATGCTTGAAACGCCTCGCCGGGCACCTGCTGGCGGGTAAAGTAAACATCCATGTGGATCGGGCGGTTGAAGTAGCTCTTGGGGTAGGTGCCGATGTCGATGGGCCGTTGGGTGGAGTAGTATTTGTAGGTTTCCTTGTCCGGGGCCTGCTCCACCTCCTGCACATGATAGCGCCGCTGATAGTCCTCGGCCCGGTTGTGCAGGTCACGCTCGGCCATACCCGGCTCGTTGTGGTAGTGGCCCCAAAAGTAGTCCCGGTGTCCGTCCTGCTCGTTGAATTGCCATGTCACATAGGGGTTCGGGGCCTTGGGGTTTTCCCCCAGCACAAAGCCGCATTTGTTGTCAAACAGGATGGTGCGGCGGATCACATAATCCGCATTGATCTCCACGGGCATCCTCCTTTCCAAAATGTTAGCACTATTTCCGCAAAACCGGGGCGGACGGGAAAAGGTATTGCCCCCTCCCAAACCGGCCCCGGAAAGCCTTGTGACAAGCGGGTTTTCCGGGGCCAAATGCTAACGCATCATCCCCGGTATTTCCGCATATAGCCCCGCTGCTTTTTGAGCCTTGCGGCCTTAGCGCAGCCGGGGGAGCAATACCGTGTCCGGCCATTGGGGAGAAAAGCCCTGCCGCATACCGGGCAGGGCCGGGTTTCCGGGGCGGGGCCTTCCGCAGCGAGGGACGCCTCCAGCACGGGATCATTGGGCAGCACCGCCTCCCGGAAGTAGCGGCACAGCGCCCCCGTCCAGCACTTCTCCAGCATATAGCAGGGGCAGTCCAGCGGCAGGCAGCCCACATCCCGGTCATAGTTGGCGCACAGCCTTGTCACCAGCTTGCGGATGGCCGCCTTTTCCTCACGGGTCAGCTCTCGGGACACCGTTTCACCTCCCGCCGCCAGCGCCTTTCAGCAGCTCCCGGTAGCAGGCCACGCACCCGATCCCCCGCCAGTAGGGGCAGCCGTGGCAGCGGGAGCCTTCCGGGGCCTTGACAGGCTCGGGTCGCTCATACCGGGGAACCCGCTGCATCATCGTTTCATAGGGACTATTGGTGAATTTCATTTGTCGCCCTCCGTTTCGTCCTCGTCCTCCTCGTCCCACGGCGGGGTATCGTCGTAGGTTTCCAGCTCGTCCCCGTAGTCCTCCTCGGTTTCAGCGGCCCGCTGCTGCTTGGGGCGGTAGACCTTGAAATACCACCCGGCTCCGCCGCCCACCAGCGCCACTGCCAGAATGAGCAGGAGCGTCCCGGTGTTTCCACCCGTCTGTTCTGGTTCCGGCTCGGGGGTAGGCTCCGGCTCCTCCACGGGCTCGGGTTCCGGCTCCACCCCCACGCACTCGGTCATATTGGTGGAGCATACCGGGCAATCCATATTGATCGCCCCGGCCACGCACTTTTCCGTACAGGTACACTCGGGCAGTTCCGTCCCGGACGCCTCCAGAGCGGCCAGCAGATCGGCCTCGTCCACCACGCTGAAAAAGTAGGTTTCATATTGTTCGCCCTCCTCGTCGGTGGGCTTGTCGTAGTCAATGACGATATAAAAGGTGCTGCCGCCGCTGGTCTGGACGGTGATAAACTGCTTGTTGGTGTGCTCGTCATAGAGCAGATCACGGGTCACAAGGTTGCCCTCCTCCGTGAAGCCCTCGCCGGGCTCAATGGTGGGCTCGGGGGTGGTGGTTTCCCCCGCCGGGTCAAGGCCCTCCCATTCGGGGCCGCCCCCGGCGTAGGCCGTGACGGAGAAGCCGCACAGAAGAACAACGGCGCAAAGCGCCGCTGTCAGCATCTTAATTCGCTTTTTCATTCGGTATCCTCCTTATCCTCGGTTTCGGACTTCGGGACATTTTGTCCCAAGGTGGCCCCGGCCCGGATCTGCTGGAGCACCACGGGCAGCTCGGCAAGAGGGATGCTCATGCCCCGCACGATGTCCACGATCTCGCTGTTTTCCGCCTCCACCTTTTTCTGTTCCAGCTCCTTCAGCCGGGCCTGCTGTTCGGAGATTTTGGCCTTGACCTTTTCAATCTCGGCCTCGATCTTTGCGCTTTTGGAAATTGCCATGAAAGCCTCCTTTACGGTAAACGCCCGTAGGCGTAGAAATGAGATTGCCAATAGCTGCTGTTGAGGTTGGCGTAACTGATGGGATCACCACAATGGAGCATCCAGCCATCGCCCACATACAGCCCACAATGGCTGACCCCCGGCGTGTCGTAGGTGCCGACAAAAAACACCAGATCACCCGGCTGGGGTGAGCTGGTGGGGGTGCAGTAGTTGTATAGGCCCTGTGCTCCCAGCCGCCCTACATCCCAGCCGCATTGATTGAGCACCCATGAGAGGTAGCCGGAGCAGTCAAAGGAAGTGGACGGGCTGGAGCCGCCCCAGACATAGGGATAGCCGATGTACTTCTCCGCCTCGGTGAGCAGAGAGGAAAAGGTTTCGTCCGTCAGATATTCCTCGGGGACTTCATGCTCCACGGGATCGCCCGTGTACTTGCCCACATAGTCGGAGCCGGGAAACAGATCGGGACGGTTGCCCAGCGTCGCCATGTAGAGGGCATACCGGGAAAGCTGTTCCTCGCCCATGATGTAGACAGGCAGGTGGGAAAGGTTTTCGCTCACGAGGGTCACGGTGCAGATGTAGTAGTTGTACGGTACTTCCACATCGTAGTCGTTGCCCTCGCTGTCCGTCCGGGTTTCCGTCCGATACCGCACCTCCACCACCACATCCTCGGTGAGAATGTACTGGCGGTCAAAGAGCATTTGCAGGGTGTCCTGCACCTCGTCCAGCGTCCATTCCCCCTCATGCCATGCGCTGATGATGGACAGCAGCACATAGGGGTCATGCTCGATCTCGTCCAGATCGTAGTGGTACTCGTCATAGTCGTGGGTACTCTCGTAGGTGTCCAGATAGTTTTGCAGCTCCGCCTCCAAAGCACAGTAGGCAGCCTCCGCCCCCAGCAGATCAGCGTCCTCGGCGGGATAGGTGGATGCCCCGATAGCCCCCGCTGTGCCGTTGCCCAGCGTTGCCAGCGAGGACATACAGGACTGCATCATCACCGGCAGCAGAAACACCGCCACAAACAGCAGCACCCCCACGGGATGCCGCTTGACGAAGCCCACGGCCCGGGCCGCCAGCTTTTCCGTGGTGACTGCTGTTTTTTCAGCGGCCTTGGCTCCTTGCTTGGCGGCCTCCCGTGCTTGTTTGGCATATTGACGTTTGATCTTCTGCTTCTGGATGAGCCGGGACAGGGCGTTGCCCCGCATTTCCGGGTGCTCCTGGGCGGCCATGCGGTAGTGATAATCCGCCGTGGCCTTGATGTGCCTGGACTCGGCCTTGCGGACAGCCTTGGCCGGGTGCTCCCGGATTTTCTTTTGCACAAACCGCTTGCCGTGGCGCAGGGCGGACTCGCCTACCAGCTCGGAGCGGTGAGCGCCCTCGGTGCCCACATTTTCCTGCTCCACCTCGAAAATCTTGCCATGCACATAACCGTGAACGCCGCCGCCCACCGTCCCGGCCACCCGGCGAACCGGGCCGGGCGGCTTGGGCGGCTTCTGCTTTGCCAGCTTTTTCTTGGCCTTTTCCAACTTTTCACCCCGCTTTTCCATACGGAGCTTGCTGGCGGCGGTCTGTTCCTGTTGGCTCTTGTGCCGAAACTTCGTCGTCACAAACTTCGCTTTAGCTTCTTTGGCGGCACCGCCGCCAAAATCCGCCCGCTCCGTTGCTCCTCCTCTCCCCGCAAAGTCATCCGACTTTGTGGGGGCTCCGTTTGGGGACTTCGGGACATTTTGTCCCGAAGTGGCCCCGGCCTTATTCGTCTCTTCGTTCATGGGCCATATCCTCCGGGCGGGTGGTCAGCAGGTTATAGATTTCTCCCTTGGGGAACCGATCCACAAACGGGATGGTCACATTTCCATAGAACAGCAGCCCCTCGCCGGAATTGGAGTGGGTGATGTAGGAGAGCTGGTGCTCGGAAATGCCCAACTGCTTGGCGAGGATCGCCCGGTCACTTTGGGCTTGAGACAGCAGGATCAGAAAATCCGTGTTGTCCAGAATGTTGGAGATGGCCGGGCTTGCCAGCAGGTCTTTCACATTCTGCGTCAGGGCGCTGGGGACGCAGCCCTTTTTGCGGAGCATCTTCCAAACGGCCACAAAGTAGCTGGCGGTGAGCTCGTCCCGCAGCAGGATATGGAACTCGTCAAAGTAACACCATGTAGCGATCCCCGCCTTGTGGTTGGCGTTCACCGCCGCTGTGACAAACTCGTTGGTGGTGTGCATGGCGATCTTGCGGAGGTTTTCGCCCAGCCCTTTGAGGACGATGCACACCACCCGGGAATTGAGGTTGACATTGGTGGGGTGGTTGAACAGGTTGAGGGAGCCGGTGCAGTAGAGCTCCAGCGCCGTTGCCACACGGCGGGCCTCCGGCTCCGGCTGCTTCAAAAGCTCCTCGTACAAATCCTGCAACAGCGGCGTTTTGGCCGTTTCCAGCCCCAGCGCCATCTCCCGGTACACCAGCCGCACACAGCGGTCAATCACGGTTTTCTCAATGGGCTGCAAGCCCTCCCGTCCGCCCACGATCAGCTCACACAGGGACAACAAAAAATCCGCCTTCATAGAAAGCGGACTTTCATCGTCGTTGGCGTTCATCTGCAAATCCATAGGCGAAATGTGGTGGGGGCTGTCCGGGGCGATGTCGATGACCTGCCCGCCCAGCCGCTGCACCAGCGGGGCGTATTCGCCCATCGGGTCTACCACGATGATCCGGTCATTAGTGGCAAGGAACACATTGATCAGCTCCCTTTTAGCGGCAAAGCTCTTGCCGGAGCCCGTGGAGCCGAGGTACATCCCGTTGGCCGATTTCAGTTTCTTGCGGTCAGCCATGATGACATTGTGGGAAAGGGCATTCATGCCGTAGTAGAGCGCCTGCCCGCCCATGCGGAGCTCCCGGGTCATAAAGGGAATGAAGATGGCCGTGGAGCTGGTGGTCATGCCTCGCTGGATCTCGATGCCGTTGTACCCCAGCACCAGCGAGGACACAAAGCCCTGCTCCTGCTGCCAGTCCAGCCGCTTCAAGGCGCAGTTGTATTTCTGTGCGATGCCGCTCACGGTGAACACATCGTTTTCCAGCCGCTGCCGAGTGGGGGCGATGTTCACCACGGTAAAGGTCAGCAGGAACATCCGCTCGTTGCGGGACTGGAGATCGGCCAGCAGCTCGGCGGCGTCCTTGGAAAAGGTAATGAGATCAGGGGGCAAAATCTCCATATCGTATCCGGCCCGCACAGCCTTTTTCTGCTCCTCGGCTTTCATGCGGCCAATGTCAGAGATTTTCCCCTTGATGGTCTTGATGGCTTTGAGCTGATCCACCGTCTGAATATGGAGCGTGACGGTGAGCTCGGCATCCAGCTCCAAAATTTCCGCCAGCAGCTTGTCCGAGAGCTCCGACGCTAAAATCTGCAAGTAGGACGCAGCGCCCCACGACTGGCCCACCCGGAAAGTCCGGGATTGCCGGAAGTCGAAGCTGCCCGGGGCGATATAGTCCTTCGTCCCCATGCCGTGCTGGGGGATGTCCTTCCACGAAAAGCGGAACGGCTCCCGGCTCCCCGGGTGCATCTGGCCGTGGAGCACCGCCAGACGGTCACGGCCATCCAAGGGCTGGGACTGCACCACCAGCCGTTTGAGGTTGCCCATAACATCGGCCTCCACACGGCCCAGCCGTGGCCGGGCCTCGGCCACGCTGCCAGCGGGCAGCCCAAAGGTGATGTACTTGGTGCGCTCAATGCCGTTGTTGCTCTTGGCAATCTGGCCTTTGAGCATCTCCACATATTCATGCCGGATGCTGTTGAACTCGTCCTCCTGTTCCGGGATGTTTACCTTGTAGCGGTTGGCGCTGCGGGAACGGCGGTTGACAAAGGAGAGCTGAAAGGGCAAGGAACTGTCAAAGTAGTTGAGAAACGAGCTCCACCCGCCGAAAATGGCGGTCTGATCCTCGGTGGACGCCACGGCGTAGTTGATGTCCTCATATTCCACGGTCTTGGTGTAGAGCCCGCCGGGGAGCTGACAGATCCCGTCCGGGTGCATCGCCACATAGGGGATGGTCTGCTGGGCGGACACCACCACCCGGCGCTCATTTCTTTTTGCGTTTGGTTTTATTTTGGCTGCGTTCAATAGACTCCTCCTTTCCCGTGAATGGAGCATAGATGTTCTGCGTCCGATAGGGCCGGATGCCGGGGCGCAGGAACTTGGTGTTGATCATGTTCCGCAGCACCTTTTCAAAGGGCAGCCCGTCCTTTTCATACATCGCCATAAGAAAGGCCGGGAGCATGATCCCCAGCATGACGAACAGCGCCCCGGTGTTGCCGATGGCTCCACGGGTCAGCAGATAGGTGGGAATCCCGATGGCTGCCCCGATCCCGAAACAGATCAGCTGGCGCTTGGTGAGGTTAAAGGCGATCTTGGTTTTGATTTTGGACAGGTCATTGGGGACATTCACATATGGCATAGGTCAGCCTCCTTTCATGCCCACCTTGGGACAATTTGTCCCGAAGTCCCGGAGCGTGGACTGTACCTCGTTGCCCCACACATCCCAGCCGGGCGGGGTCTGCCGGGCGAACAGCTCCACACGGGGCAGATCGCCCATGAGAGCCACGATTTTGTCCCGGGTTTCATCCGGCTTTTTGCTGTGGGCCTCAATAGGCGAAATGATAAACTGGTGGATGTTTGCCGCCTGCCGCTTGGGGTGGCCCCGTGTCGCCAGCAGGCAAACCTCCGCATTGGCCCGTGTCCAGAAGCCCAGCCCATAAAACCAGCTATCCGCCTTGCGGTTTTTCTTGAGCCAGACGAAAGCTACGCTTTTGTAGGTGAAGCCCCATTCCCGGATCAGCCGCAGGGCCTCCGGGAGCTGGGGAAAGGTGGCCCACAGGAAAAGTGCGCTGTCCGGGGCCGCAAGATCGGCCACAGGCAGCGCACAAAGCTCGTCTATGCTCATGGTTGGGTAATGATGCTCTGCCGCCCCCTGCAAGCCCTTTTGGGAGTAGCGCCACGGGGGATCGGCGTAGATGATGGAATATGCTCCGATAATTACACTCCTTTCCCGCCACGCTCCACAGCCAGCCGTGCCAGCTCAATGCGCTGGGCGGCGGGGCCGTAGATGGCCGGGGCGTTTTCAAAACAGATGAAACGGCGGCCCGTATTGAGGGCCGCCACCGCCGTTGTGCCGGAGCCAGCGCAAATATCCGCTACCACCGCTCCTTCGTCGGTGTAGGTCTTTATGAAGTATTCGCACAGCTCCACAGGCTTTTGTGTCGGGTGGATGCCGCCCATCACCGTGGGAACAAACAGCACATTTCCCGGATAGCGCCGCCCATCGCTGGAGCCGGAGCCTTGCCGCACAAATTTCCCGTAGTTGGTACTCATGCCGCTGCTGGTGTGCGTTCGGGTGTATGGCTTGCCGTAGGTGAATTGCGGGTGATAGACCGGAGACTTCTGGTAGAACACCAGAATGTTCTCCGACTTTTTCAGCGGGGCTCGGTTGGCGTTGAGAAAACCCGTTCCCCGTTCCTTGTACCATACCCACTCATAGCGGAGCATGGACAGGTTGGACGCTCCCAACACCTTGTCATAGGGGCATTGGGCGAAGAACAGCACCGCCCCATTGGGCTTGACCGCCCACTTCACCGCCTCCCACAGCTCGGGGAGCGGCAGCGGCACATCCCAGTAATTCCGGGTGGTGCCATAGGGCGGATCGGTGAGCAGCATATCAACCGAGTGCTGAGGCAGGGACAGCAGCCCCTTGATCCCGTCCATGAGGTACAGGCCCTCCGCCATGTTTGGGACATTTTGTCCCAAAGCGGCATTATCGGTCATGCCTGGACTCCTTCACCGCTGCCCTGGCGGGGCGGGCGGCGTTGTCCCGGGCGGCCTGTGTGCGGCCTTCAGCCAGCCGCTGGGCAATCGACCTGGCGTCGCTTTCACCGCCCAGCAGCTCCCGTTTTTGCAGCACCTCCTCTGTTTCCGCCATGAAGCGGTACACATCCGCCTCGGAAAATTCCTCCGGGGCTTTTCCATTCCACAGGGCCGTTCCGTCCAGCCCGTATCTTCTTGGCATACAACACCCCTTTCTTAATGAGCACTAAAGATGCTCCGGGCAATCGTCCCTGTTTTGAACAGGCAGAAGCACAACAGCACCGTGTACCCCACACAGCCCCAAATGGCCCCGATGGGGTCGCCGCCCGTGGCGATCCCTTGAATGAGCACCGCATAGATGGCGACGCACACAAGGATCAGCATCCCTTGGAATCCCACGGCAAACAGGGACTTCAAATAGTTTTGGCCCATGCTGCCCAGCTCCCGGTTGGAGAGGGTCGCCACGGGCAGCGGGGCCAGACTTGTGAGCAGGTAAATCTCAATCATGCGCCCATAGACGATGACGAAAATCACGATGTTCAGCGCCCACATGGTTACATGAATGAGGAACGATTGGAGCCACAGCCCCAGCAGAGCACCAAGGCTCATGGTCTCCAGACTTGCCTCCAGTGTGTCGATCATGGAGGAAGAAATGTCCGTTGAGCCCTGCACAATCCCGGCTGCGCTGGCAATCACGCTTTGGGACACATCAAACACCGCCATAACGATATTGAATGTGTTGGACAGAATGAGAATGGCCGCAGCCGTTTTGAAGATCCACTTGAAGAAAATCCAGTAGTCCAGATCGTGCAGGTTGTTTTTCTCGATAATGAGCTGGATCAGCTCATAGGTGGCAACAAAGGTCAAGACCAGACCGGCAATCGGCAGTATCACCGTTTCAGAAAGCTGCCGTATGAGGGAAAAGACCCCGGCGTTCCACGCCGCCGGGGTCGTCCCCACTTGCACCGCAATCTCTCCGACACGGGTATTGACCGTATCAAAAAGCCCCGTGAGGTTGCCCATGATCCCCTCAATCAGAAGCCCTTTTAACCAGTCTGTCAGCCAGTCGGTGAGAAATCCCATAAGCTATCGCCCTTAAAACAGGCCGGACAGCAGGGGGATCAGGGTGGTGCCCAGCACGATGATGCCGCCGCCCGCCATGAGCTGCTTCATGCCCTGGCTCTTTGCTTATGTGTGATAAAGAAGCAATAGAAGTGCAAAAAATTTTGCCGTTCCTATCCGACACTTGGCCATTGTGTCGGATAGGTCGGGCGGTTATTCGGGCAAGTCAATCTTGCCGACAAAGCTGTAATAAATCTCAATGTCCTGCCTGCGGGTGCCGTTCTCATCATAGCTGCACTCATGCACCACAATTTTCTCGATCATTTCCCGCAAGAGAGTGGGGGTCAGTTCTTCAAAGGCAAGGTGCTTGCGGACAATGCCCATAAATTTCTCGGCGTTGACGGTAGCTGCCTGTGACTTGTCCAGTTCGGCTTGCAGGGCGGCGGCTCTCTTTTTCAGCTCCGCTTGCTCGGCTTCGTAGTCAGCCGACAGTTCCATGAAACGCTCATCGCTGATTTTGCCGTTTACATTGTCCTCATACAGCCGCTTGATAATGCGGCTGATTTCAGAAATGCGTTCCTGCGCCTGTTCAAGCTGCTTGATGGCTGCGGCGGTCTTTCGCTTGCCGCCGATCTCGTTCTGCTGGACAAGTAGTTTCACAAACCGGCTCTCATGCTTGGCTGCGTATTCGGTCACTTGCCGGAGATTTGCCAGGACACCAGCGGTCAACAGATCGGTGCGGATAAAGTGCGCCGTACAGTTGCGGGTGCGCTTCTTGTAGCTGCCGCAGATGTAGCAGTCCTGTTTGCGGTCTTTGTTCTGATACCGCTGCTGATACAGCACATGGCCGCAGTCGGCGCAGAACAAAATCCCGGAGAACAGCCCCACTTCATCGTAGCGGTTCGGGCGTTTGCGCTGTTTGCGTAACTCCTGCACCCGTTCCCATGTTTCCTTGTCGATGATCGGCTCATGGTGGTTCTCGAAAATGGCCTGCTTCTCGACGGGGTTCTCTATGCTGTGCTTGACCTTATAAGAAGGCTTTTCCGTTTTGAAGTTCACCAGACATCCGGTGTACTCTCGGTTTTCGAGGATATGAACGACGGTGTTGGTCGCCCATTTGCACTCATAGCCTGGGTGATAACGGCGGGTGCTGCCTGTCCGCTGATATTCCAGCGTCCCCGGCGTGGGGATTTGCTGCTCCGTCAGCATACGGGCAATCTTGGTCGGGCCGTTCCCGGCAAGGCAAAGCTGGTAAATCTGCTGCACCACCGGGGCGGCTTCCTCGTCTATAATAAAATTCTCGTCCTCGTCCATCACATAGCCGTAAACCGGCTTGCTGGTAACAGGCTTGCCGCTCATGCCTTTTGACTTTTTCACTGCCTTGATTTTCTTGCTCGTATCTCTCACCAGCCATTCATTGAACAGATTTCGCAGCGGGGTAAAATCGTTGTCCATGCCCTCGCTGGCACTGTCCACATTATCGTTGACAGCGATAAAACGCACACCCTTTTGAGGGAACAGCATTTCCGTGTAAAACCCTACCTGCAAGTAGTTTCGCCCTAACCGGCTCATGTCCTTGACGATGACCGTACCCACTTTCCCGGCTTCAATGTCCGCAAGCATGGCTTGAAATCCGGGCCGCTGGAAGTTCGCGCCGGAAAAACCGTCGTCGGTGTACCAGCGCAGATTGGTAAAGCCGTTCTGTTTTGCGTAGGTTTCGAGTATCCTTTTTTGGTTCGATATGGAATTACTCTCGCCTTGCAATTCATCCTCGTGGGACAATCTCGGATAAAGGGCGGTAATGAGGTTTTGGGTGGCTTGTCTTAACATAAAATCCTCCGTTTCCGACAGCCAGCCCCACTATTCCGTGGTTTCATTGTACCACGGAACGGCGGGGGCTGTACAGCGGCAAAAGCGTTAAATTTGCTTCTTTACAGCTTTTCAATTTTCCGATTTTTATGGTATGGGTTGTCGTCCCATATTTGCAGTAGAAAAGTTCATAACTCCGTGGTATACTCTGATTTAACAAAAAAATCAGAAGTTAAAGGAGAAAACATGAAGTATACAATAGATGAATTAACCGCGGCCAAAAGGCAAATTGATTCAACTCTGCACAAGCTAAGAGAAACAGTAAAAACATTTGAATCAAAGGATAATTCCGAGCGTTATAAATCACAAATCACATTGGCAAAGAGAAGAATAAAAGCCTTTGAAATTGCAAATTATTTTATAGAGAATGAGATTAAGAATTGCTAAAGCACTTCCGATTTTCGTTCCAGCGGTCATGCTCCCTGGCATGGCCGCTTTTCCATGCCCCGGTTCACGCCGGATAAGTCGGCTCCTGTGTAGCAGCGGCTTCCGCTTCCAGTACCCGCGCCATTTTGTCGGCGGCTGTGGTTGTGGTGTCTTTCTTGAAATAGCCGGACACGACAAGGACGGAATTGCCCATGCGGATTTCCGTCACACAGTCAGGGCGGCGGGTGGTGCGGGTGTCGTGCTGCTTGTTATCTGCCATAGGCAATACTCCTTTCAGTCGGTAATCAGTTTCTTCATGCTCTCCATTTTCCGCTTGGCGGTTTCCTGCCGGAAGTTGTCGCCGGTAAAGCGTACCGGGACGCACATGGAAAGCAGGCGGTCATAAATCCGGGAATGGGCGGTGTCCTCCGGGTTGTGCAGGTCGTCCAGCGTAAGGTTGGTCGTGACGATCAGCGGCTTGCCGCTGCGGTAACGGCTGTCAATCACATTGAACACCTGTTCCAGCCCGTATTCCGTCCCGCGTTCCATGCCGAAGTCGTCAAGGATCAGCAGCGGATAACGACAAAGGCGGGAAATGTACTCGTTGCGCCCCTCAAAGCTGGCGGCAAGGTCATTGAGGATAAGAGCAAAGTTCGTCATGCGGACGGGGATTTCTTTCTCCATGAGGGCGTTTGCGATACAGCCTGCAAGGTAGCTTTTGCCGGTGCCTACGCCGCCCCAGAACAGGCAGCCGATATTGTCTGTCCGCATATCTTCCCAATGCTCCACATACCGGCGGGCAAGCCCGGTCTGCGGGTTCCTGCCGTTGTCGTTCTCGAAAGTCCAGTCCCGCATGGTGGGGTCGGTAAAGCCCCGGCGTTTCAGTTCTTCCACGGTGTCAAGGTGTCTGCGCCGCTTTTCGGCGGCTTCCCGTTCCTCGCGGGCGGTTCTCTGGCAGTCGCACTCTGCCGGGTGGCGGTCGCGCCCGAAGATAGCGGCCTTATCCGGCGCAAAATAGGCTTCTTTCGGCTTGCGGCACTTGCCGCAGTACAGTAAACCGTCCTCGCCGGTGTAGTCCTCCGGCTCCGGGATGGTGGTCGTCATATTCTCCAAAACCGCGTTGATTTCATTCTTCATAAACTCTCGCCCTCCTTGCATGAGTAGTCTGGTATGCCCTTTTTAGGGGCTTCCTTTTTGTCGTTCCCCGCCCATATCCGCAGGGCGGCGGCATAGTTCTGGTAGCTTTTCCCGTTGGCGGCAAGGTAGCGGCTCATTTCCTCGATGAACCGTTCCAGCCTGTCAGGGTACTCTGCCTGCAACTCGTCGTATTCGGTCTGTGACAGAAAAATATTTCCATATCGGCCATAGGGCGCGGACGGCCCCCCACTCACTCCCTTTGTTTGGCTCTCTGTAAGGTTGTTTATAGTAGTTTGGTTAGGGGACGGTTTTCCGACCATCATAAGGTCGGTTTTCTGACCATCAGTAGGACGGTTTTCCGGCTCTATGAGGGGCGGACTTCCGGCCATCAGTTGGTCTGAAAACTGTACCTGTGGCACTGGCGGTACTTTGACATAAAGCCGGTTCGGTGCGGAGAAGCCGCCCCGTTCCCGTTCCAACAGCCCCGCCGTGTCCAGTTCATTAAGCGCCCCCTTGATGGTGGTGCTGCCTTTATCCAGTATTTCTGCTATCTCCGCGATGGGATAGATAATATAAATCCTGCCCTCGTCGTCCAGCCACTTGTTTTTCTGGGAGAGGGTGGAACGGTCTAACAGCAGCGAATACAGCAGCTTGGCGGTCTGTGAAATCTCCATTTTCAGCAGGAAACGGGGATACGGCAGATAGGCGGGCAGCCGCGTGTCTGCCCTGATATAATCAGCGATAGGATCACCTCCCTGTGTTCGGGTTGATTTTGGCGTATTGTCACGCATTAAAACGCCGTTTCCGGGGGAAAAGGATAAATGTATCGCGTACCCTTTGACACCCACGAAAAAAGCCTTGATTTATGCGGGTTTGAAAGGCTCTAAAGCGTGACATCTCTGCCTTTGTTTCCGCTTTCTCTCGGCGGCTTTGATTTTCTTCATGCGCCCGGCGCAGTCGGGGCAGTATTTTCCCCGGTTGGATTTGGGGACAAAGGCCGCCCCGCAGACGGCACACCGTTTCCGGCTTCCCCGGCACAAGAGGGCTGCGGCCAGCTCCCCGTCAAGGGGCAGGACAGCCACACGGAACCAGTGGCACATGAGGGAAAAGGAAATGCTCTGGACGCACACGCAAGGCTCCCCGTCGTCCAATAGCAGGCAGTTCCCCTCATCGTAGTTACAGCACTCATGTACCAGCCGCCGCGCCCGCCGGTGCTGGCGGTAGTCCATGTGGGGCAGGTTATCGCTCATGGCTCTGCTCCTTTCTGCGGTGCGGCTCGTCCCGGCGCAAAATCTGGTCGATGTTCCGCTTGACGGTCTGCAACTCCTTGAACCGCTGTTTCTGTTCGTGATAGGTGTTATACAGGCCGTCTTTCTCGGAGATAAGCTGCTCGATCTCGGCCTGCAACGCTTTCCGGGCGGGCAGCTTGGTAATGCCATGCGCCTTGAAATACCGGGCTGCTGCGTCGGCTATGATAAAATCGCTCTCATGGGCCTGCCGGTATGCGGCGCGGGCTTTCTCGGATTTCTGTGCCCGCAGCCCGTCGCGGGCGGCCTTGGTCTGGGCGTAGGCCAACACCTGCCGCTGCAACTTCTTTTTCCCTTGCAGCTTCGTTTCCAGTGCTTTCAGTTCGCCGCTGGTCTGGCGCATTTTCTGATAGGCGGTGTCAACGGCGGCTTCTAACTGCTCCGGGGAAGTAAAGCCGTATTGCTGGTAGACGGACAGCGTTTTGGCGGCCTGCTTCAGATTGTGTATCTTCGCCCAGCGTTCATAGCCCCGGCCTTTGCCCTCGGCCATTTTCTGCTCAATGTCCACAAGCCGCTGCACTCCGTCCTGTTTCGGGGCGGCTATCTCGGCTCTGGCAACCTGCAAGCGGTCTTTTATGGTGCGTGGGGGATCGGGGGATCTGGCTGGCGCTTCGGCTGCTCTGGCGGCGTTTTGCTCTAAAACGGCAAAGACAGCGGCGCGGTCAAAATCGTCGCCCAGCTTCCGGGCGGTAATTGGCTTTGTCCTGTCCGGCGTGAGGTAGGAAAGCCGCCCCCGGCTCTCCTTGACGGTCACACCCTCCTGCAGCAACAGAGAGGAAAACTCGTCAAAGCTGGCGGCGGTGGCAAGGGCTTTCCGTAGGGTCTGCCGCAGCTTCTCCTTGTTCGTTTCAAACTTGGTCTGCCGGGGCGTGATACTATCGGCAATCATGGGGGCGTTCTGCTTGTCCAGCGCGGCCTGTCCCTTTTTCTGCGCCCAATACTCCCGGTCGGTGACGCGGTTCTTGCTGCCGTTCAAGAGGTCGATTTGATAAAGCCCCTCCCGGTGGCACATCTCCATGACTTCGGATTTGAAGTAGCGCAGGGCAGCGTCGGTACATCGGTGCTTGCAGCCGACTTTCGTATCGGCCGGCCTGTCCATGTAGGGCAGGAACGGCACTTCCTCAATCCGCAGGCTGTTTATGACGATATGCACATGAATGTTGCCGCTGTGGTTATGCCCGTCCGGGTGGGTGCAGACAAGGGCCTGGTGGCCGGGAAAATGCTCTTTACAGAATTGTTCCCCCAACGCCTGCGCCCGGTCTACGGTCAGGCCGTTGTCCGGCCCGTCCCGCGGGTCAAAGCTGATGATGTAGTGGTGGCTTTTCACATCTTCCCGCCGCTGGTTTTTCTGATAGCGGAGATTGGCCCGCATACACGCAACGGCAAAATCCTCCCCGTCGCAGTTCAG
>NZ_JBYUOW010000013.1:0-36294 GCF_058136395.1 Pseudoflavonifractor sp. HNCC25GI2 | reverse complement strand
AAGGCTTAGGCAATACAACTTTTATCGTGAATGTAAAACAATCAGAAAGTGCGAAAAAGCCCTTAAACACAGTGTTTCAAGAGATATGCAGGCACGAAGTGTTAGGCGATTTTTCAACGGATAAATCTTCAAATTTAGAAAAGTTACCGAAATCATCTTGACAAACTCAATCCTGAAGGACGAGATCCGCAACCGGGAGTTTTACCAAAAGGTGGACGAGGCGGCCGAGGAGGAGGAATAACCCAACAAACAGGGAGCGGCCCAAAGGCCGCTCCCTGTTTTACAATCGAGGTCTAGCGGATGACAATATTTTCGGAGATCTCGCACAGGGCCTGGGCGGCCTCCATGTCGAAGCGGTGGCTGCGGGCCAGGTCGGACAGGGAGATCATGCCCACCAGCTTGCCCCGGTCCACCACGGGCAGCCGCCGCACCTGCTGCTGGGCCATGAGGCGGGTGGCCTCCCGGCAGTCGTCCTGGGGGGTGACGGTGGCGCAGCCCCGGGTCATAATGTCCCGCACGGGGGTCTGGGCGGGGTCCTCCTCCGCCGCCACACACCGCAGAACAATGTCCCGGTCGGTGACCATCCCCCGAAGCCGCCCGTCGCTGGCGCACACAGGCAGAGCGCCCACGTTGTGCCGGCTGATGAGCCGGGCGGCCAGGGCGCAGGAGGAGCCCGGCTCGATGGAGACCACGCTGGGGTTCATGAGGTCCTTGATTTGCATGTAGAAAACCGCCTTTCCGGTAAAATCTGGTTTTTTCAGTTTGCCCGGAAGGGCGGCAGTTTATTCCGGCGGGGGTTAGTTCAGCAGCAGGTCCAGATCCTCCACCGTCAGCCCGGGCTGGAGGGCCAGGCTGATGCCGTAGCCAATGATGTGGGAGAGGTCGGACACCTGGCTGTCAATGTCCTTGGGGGTGACCAGCAGGGAACCGCCCTCCCCCAGGGGCGGCAGGTCCTCCGCCCCCGTGAGGTCGGCGGCCAGGGTGGCTCCGTCCACCACCGTGGGCACGCCCACAGCGATGACGGGCACCCCCAGGCTCTCCCGGTTGAGCCCTACCCGATGGTTGCCCACCCCGGAGCCGGGGGTGATGCCCGTGTCGGACAGCTGCACCGTGCGGCACAGCCGGTCCAGAGAGCGGGAGGCCAGGGCGTCCACGGCGATGACGCAGGCGGGGCGGATGTCCTCGCACACCGCCCTGGCCACCTCGCCGCTCTCCATCCCCGTGTTGCCCAGCACCTCCGCCGCCAGGGAGGCCACCGGCCGGAAGGAACCGAAGTGCTCCGGCATCTGCCGCACCAGGTGCCGGGTGACCAGGGTGCGCTCGTGGACCTTGGGGCCGATGGCGTCGGGGGTGATGGCCCGGTTTCCCAGCCCCACCACCAGCACCAGGCCGTCGGGAGCCACCCCCTCCAGAAGGCCGGAGAGCTCCCCGGCCACCGCCCGGGCCGCCCGGCCGAAGATGTTCTCCTCCCGCCGGGCCACTCCGTCCAGGGTGAGGGTCACGTAGTTCCCCCGGGGCTTGCCCAGGGCCTTTTCCCCCTCCTCATCCAGAATGCGCACCGTGGTTACTGGAATGCCCTCCCGGTTTCCCTCCTCCGCTGTCACCCCGGGCAGGCGGGCGGCCTGCCCCGCCCCCTCCTGCCACAGCTCCCTGGCCTCCACCGCCAGGTCTGTCCGCCTGATTTTCATGATGGTTCCCCCTTCCGGCCAGCCATATCTTGTGGCCAAAGCCCATGGTTTCCCCTATTTTTAGCCCGCAGGAAAAAACTATCCCAATCCCTGAGATTTTTTCAAAAAAACAGTTGATTTTTTTTGAAGACGATGGTACAATACGTATCTGCACAGGCGTATTGTGCCTGAATTAATCGATGAATCATCGGAGGAGGTGTTTGGTTTGCCCAATATCAAGTCTGCCAAGAAGCGTGTGCTGGTGTCCGAGACCAAGGCCGCGCAGAATAAGGCCGCGAAGTCCGCGCTGAAGACCGAGCTGAAGAAGTTTGACGCCGCGGTGGCGGAAGGCAACCGCAGCGAGGCCGATATCGCTTACAAGGTGGCCGTCAAGGCGGTGGACAAGGCTGCTGCCAAGGGTCTGCTGCATAAGAACAATGCCGCGAACAAGAAGAGCAGCATGACCATCAAGCTGAACAAGCTGGCCTGAGCTGAGAAGGATTGAAAGCCGTCTGTGTAACAGACGGCTTTTTCCATACCCTCGACAAAATCCGACCCCGTTCCACAGGGAACGCCAGCACCGGAAGGAGGCGCGACCATGCTCAAACGGATGTTAGATCTGCCCCCCGTCTCCTTCGTGTGGGAGGTGTGGGATACCTATAACCGGGTGGGCGTGCCCCGTTCCGCCGCCGCCCTGTCCTACTTCCTCATCCTCACCCTGTTCCCCCTGCTCATGTGCGTGAACTTCTTCATCGGTCTCTTCCATCTGAATCTGGAGCAGGTGGTGGCGGCCCTGGACCAGGTGCTGCCCGAGGGGGTGCTGGTGGTCATCACGGACTACCTCAACTATGTGGGGGGTATCCAGTCCCCGGCGCTGCTGGCGGCCAGTCTCTTTACCATTCTGGTCTCCGCCTCGGCGGGGCTGCGCACCCTGTTTCTCACCATGGATGAGCTGTACGGCGTGGAACAGGACAACGGGATTCGGCGCATTGTGCTTAGCGTGGTGCTCTCCCTGCTGTTTCTGCTCACCGTCTACCTGTCCATAGTGGTTATCTTCACCGGCGACTGGTTTTTCGGCTTCCTTCGGGCCAACATGCCCCCGCGGCTGATGGCCCTGCTGCCCCTGGAGGTGCTGGATGCACTGGGGGATTTGTGGCAGTGGATGCGGTATCTGCTGCTCTTCTGCTTTGTGCTGCTGCTGGTGCTGGCTATCTACCGGGTGGGCACCCCCCGGAAGGCTCTGGGCCGGGGTGCCGTGCGGCTGTCCGCCCTCTTTACCGCCGTGGCCATGGTGGCATGCTCGGTGATTTTCTCCTGGTTTATCGGCATGTCCTCCCGCTACGCCCTGGTGTACGGGTCGCTGGCCTCCCTGATCATCCTGCTGGTGTGGCTCTATTTCTGCGGCAACATTCTGCTGCTGGGGGCGGTGACCGGGCGGGTATTCAGCCGCCGCGTGGAGGGACGGGAGAAGTCCTGAAATTTTTACGGGATCGCCCCCTGGGCGGTCCCGCTTTTTCTTTCCAAACGGAGGGAAACATGGTAAACTGAAAGAAACGACCCGACAACGGATTCCGCCTGCCCTTGGCGGGCTTTGTGCGAGGTGGCACCATGAACGACAAGCTCATTCGACAGATCAACGGGGACATCGCCCAGGCTCTCAGCCAGCGGCACCCCGCCTTTCTCTCCGGACGCCGCTCCCCCCGGTCCCTGCTGAAGGATCCGGCGTGGGTGGAGGGGCTGTCCGCCCTGTTCCCCATCCAGGCGCGCCTCAGCTGCGCCCAGGTGCTGGAGACCTGCCGTCCCCTGCTGGACCGGGTGTGCCCGGGGGAGCCGGAGGGGGGCTGGCTGGACTACTGCGGGCAGTACATCAAAAACATCATGTTCCCGGAGGGGGGCTTTGCCCCCGCCCAGCCGGAGTTCGGGGACGGGGCCATTTTGTATCTCACCGTGCTGCAGATTCTGCTGGATCAGGAGCGCAGCGCCCTGCCCTTTGACCCCATGATGGACTTCCGCTTCCTCACGGAGGAGGAGTACGTCCAGTGCGACCACGCCCGGGAGTACCGCCGACTGCTGAAATACTGGCGGGAGGAGTTTGTCTACGAGCTGATGCGCCTGGGCATGGAGGTGTCCCCTTACAAGACCCTCAGCCACATCGCCGGGGTGCACTATATTGCCATGACTGCCGCCCGGGGCCTGGAGGAGGCGGGGGAGGAAGTGGACCTGGCCCTCATCTCCGGAGCCGCCGCCGCCCACGATCTGGGCAAGTTTGGCTGCCGGCCGGGGGAGCGGGTGCCCTACCTCCACTACTACTACACCGACCAGTGGCTCACCGCCCAGAACATGGAGGGCATTAGCCACATCGCCTCCAACCACTCGGTGTGGGACCTGGAGCTGGAGTCCCTGTCGGTGGAATCCCTGCTGCTTATCTACGCCGACTTCCGCTCCAAGCAGGACCGGGACAAGGAGGGTAACGAGATTACCGTCCTCTACCCCCTGGATGAGTCCTTCCAGGTGATTCTGGCCAAGCTGGACGACGTGGACGGCAAGAAGCGCCGCCGCTACGAGCTGGTGTACGGCAAGCTCCACGACTTTGAGGACTACATGCGCCGGCTGGGGGTGGACGTGGACCTCACCGGTCAGCTCCAGCCCCCCGCCCCGGTGAAGGACCCGGCGTTGATGAATCCGGAGGAGACGCTGGAGAGCCTCATCCTGCTGTCGGTGGAGCACAACCTGAAGCTGATGCACCTGCTGTCCAACGAGCAGAAATTCGGCAACATCATCGAGGCCGCCCGCTCCGTCAAAAGCTGGCAGCAGCTGCGGGCCTACCTGAACGTCTTCGGCGAATACTTCACCTACCTGTCCGTGCGCCAGAAGACCCAGGCCCTCTCCTTCCTCTATGAGCTGCTGGTCCACCGTGAAGGTGACATCCGCCGTCAGGCGGGCAGCCTCATCGGCCAGATCATCGCCCGCTTCCACATGGTTTACCGCAAGGAGATCCCTGCCGACGCCCAGAACGACCCGGCGGAGGAGGTCCCCTTTACCCTCTGGGCCCAGTACCTGGACCGGATTATCTTCCCCGACCACAAGACCACCCCCCAACAGCGCTCCCACATCGGCTACACCCTGAAGCTGGTGGTGGGCTCCATGCTGGAGCACGCCCGGCCGGGGGACATTCCCCGCTTCCTGGGGGTGTTTTTGAGCTACTTTGACCACCCGGAGGCCACCACGCCCGACACCGCCTTCACGCTGCTGGATGCGGTGCGCTATCTCCCGCCCCAGTACTACGGGGAGGAGACCAGAAGCAAGCTCATTGAGTTTGCCGCCTGCTTTACCCAGTCGGGCGAGCTGCGGCTCTGTACCGCCGCGCTGGAGTTCCTGCTGGAGGCCGCCCGGGCCCTGCCCGCCGACCATCCCCAGATGGCCCGCATTGCTGAAATCGCCCGGGGGGTGGAGGCGGAGCAGCTGACCACCATCTTCCTGAAATGCCGGGTGCTGCGCCAGGCGGGGGAGGACGTGAGCGCCATCGAGCAGACCCTCTACCAGATGGACATCACCAGCGAGGTATTCCTGGATAACCTGAAAATTGCCACCCCCTGGATTGTGAAGGTGGCGGGCGTGGAGCTGCTGCGGGACCAGGTGGAGCACGGGCTCAAGACCCACATCCTCCACATTGCCACCCACTTCTCCAACCTGGTAAAGGTGTCTGAGCGTGTGGTGGTGCGGCAGACCGCCGGCGCCGCCCTGGTGCGCACCCTGGAGCTTCTCCGCCGGGACCAGCGCAACGAGGTGGTGGTGGAGATGGGCAAGGGCCTGGAGATGGGCCAGTACGAGATCTCCAAGTATATCCCCCAGTACCTGGGCCAGGCGGCCTTGTACCTCCATCCCAGCGAGCTGGATGAGCAGGTGCTGTGGCTCAAGGGACTGCTGGGTTCCTCCAGCGACTCGGCGGTGGCCGGGGCGCTGAACACCGCCGGGGTGCTGCTGCAATACTACCCCACCTACCGCCAGCGCTTCTCCGAGCCGGAGGAGCACTACGAGGCCCGCCGCCAGGACCTGCTGGGGCTCTTGCTCCAGGGCCTGGCCCACTACCGGGAGGCGGTGCGGCAGGAGGCCCTGCTGGTCATCGGACGGCTGCTCTTCGAGTCCCCGGTGCTGGATATACAGGAGAAGGGGCGGCTCTTTGCCCTCTGCTACCGCAAGCTCCTCTTCCTGGTGCAGGAGTCCCCGGGCAAGGACAGCCTCACCTTCTTCTACCGGGCGGCGGCCCTGGCCCACATCAACCGCTTCATCGCCCTGCGGCGGCTGGACCACGGCCCCTTCACCTTCCCCACGCCGGAGAAGATTGCCTTCTTCCCCGGTACCTTCGACCCCTTCACCCTGTCCCACAAGGGCATCGTCCATGCCATCCGGGATCTTGGGTTCGAGGTCTATCTGGCCGTGGACGAGTTCTCCTGGTCCAAAAAGGCCCAGCCCCACCTCATCCGGCGGCAGATTGTCAACCTGTCGGTGGCGGGGGACTTCCACGTCCACCTGTTCCCCGACGACATCCCGGTGAACATCGCAAACCCCGCCGACCTGAAGCGGCTTTGCTCCCTCTTCCCGGAGCAGGAGGTCTATGTGGTGGCGGGCAGCGACGTGGTGGCCAACGCCTCCTCCTACAAGGCCCTGCCACAGCCCTACTCCATCCACCATATGAACCACGTCATCTTCCGCCGGGCGGGGGACACCGCCCTGCCCCGGAAGCTGCCCATTGACGGCAAGGTCATCAAGCTTCAGCTGCCTCCCCACCTGGAGGACATCAGCTCCACCCGCATCCGGGAGAACGTGGATTTGAACCGGGATATCTCCACCCTGGTGGACCCGGTGATTCAGGACTTCATTTACCAGAACGGCCTCTACCTCCGGGACAGCCAGGATAAGCCCCTGCTGTACGCCGGGGAGCTGGCCTTCCAGTGGGAGGAGCAGCCCGATGAGCTGCTGGTGGCCCACCTCACAGCCGGACAGAGCGACTGCGAGACCATCCGGGCGGCCATCGCCCGCCAGGGGGACCATGTGCTGGTGCTCAGCCGCCGGGCCCAGGAGGAGCAGCAGCTGGGCTATGTGAGCTACCGGCTGCTGTCCACCTCCCAGCTCTTCGAGGCACTGGGGGACCACCAGCTGGCCAACCGCATCCGCCTGCGCTCGGCGGGCAACGTGCTGCTCATCACCGGCCTGTCCGCCGATACCTCGGATAAGTACAAGGATTACGCCCAGCTGCTGCTCAGTGAGCTGCTGGCCCGGGCGCTGGAGCAGGAGTGCGTCTATGCCGTCTTCCGTCCCCACACCGGACGGCTCACTCCTCAGGTGGAGGACGTGCTGGCCCGCCAGGGCTTTGTGGCCAAGGAGGGATCCGCCCCCATCCGGGAGGTGGATATGCACACCCCCACCGTCCTCATTCAGAACCTGGAGACCACCATCCAGGAGCCCCTGTGCCGCAACCCCAGGGTGCTCTCCGCCATTGACCGGGGCCACCGGCGGCTGCAGATGGCCATCACGGGGCTGTACCCCGGCTGCCTGGTGCTCACCCTGTCCGCCGACGTCATCCACCACCGGCTGCTGCAGAAGATTACCGCCTACAACAACGTGCCTTCGGTGCCCACCAAGCCCCGGATTCTGGGCGAGAACATGTGCGTCCCCTTCGGTAAGCTGCTCCGGGGCCGCATCGTGCCCAACACGGTGACCAAGACCATCCACACCGACAAGGTGTACTCCCCCGACCTGAAGGAGAACACCATTGAAGCATTTCCCTATTACAGCCCCATCCCCAGCCAGATCCGCACCATCAAGTCCTTCAACCGTCCGGTCATCCTGGTGGACGACCTGATGCACCCCGGCTTCCGCATGCGCACCCTGGACCCCATCCTCCGCCAGGAGGACGTGACCATCCGCATGGTGCTGGTGGGTATCCTGTCGGGCTACGGCAAGGACCTGATGCAGTCCTGGAACCGGCCGGTGGACAGCATTTACTTCCTGCCCCGGCTGCGGCAGTGGTTTGTGGAGTCCACCCTGTACCCCTTCATCGGCGGCAATACCGTCCGCCGGCCCGCCTCGCCGGTGCCCGGCCTGCTGCCCGGCATCAACCACATCCTGCCCTACGCCGCCCCCCAGTATCAGGAGGAATGCGGCCGGGAGGCGGTGTTCCAGCTCTCCCGCACCTGTCTGGAGAACTCCCACGACGTCATCTCCACCCTGGAGCAGGAGTACCGGGTGCTCTATGGCCGGAACCTGACCCTATCCCGCCTGTCTGAGGCCATTATCCTGCCCCTGTGCCCGGATAAGGGCACCTGCCTGCACTACGATCCCAACCTGTCCGCCTCCGTCTATCTGGAGAACGATTTGGAGCAGCTTTTGAGACAGAATCAATAAGAAGCGCCGAATTCCCGAGCAGGGGAGCTAAGGCCAGAGCGGATGGGCAAAGCCCAGGGCCGCCGCAGGCGGACCGGGTTTGCCCGGAGTCGGCGGACTTGGATCCCCGCCCGCGAGGGAACCGAGGCGTGACAATGAGAAGCGCCCGAGCCGTCGTGAGCAGGCGAGGCGTGACACCAAGAAGCGCCGAATTCCCGTCCCAGACATCCAACCCCAAAGCCATCTCACGGAATAGAACCACAATTTTCAATACTTGGAGTGATATTCTGATGTATTATTACAATTATAAGGGAGCAAACCTGGTTTCCCTGACCCAGCAGGAGGGCCTGGGCGCCCCGGTGGAGCCTGCTGCCTCCGGCCGTCTCTTCGCCCTGGTGGGGGGAGACCCGATGCTGGGTCGTGGCTCCTTCAAGGTGACCCACCCCGGCCAGCTGGCCAATCCCAACGGTCTGGAGGTACTGGACGCCTCCCGTCTGCCCGATGCCCAGGTGGATGAGACGGTGTCCGCCGCCATCCGGGAGGGCCGTCTCACCGCCGTCAACCAGAACCGGCCCGGCTGGGAGGACCTGCTGACCGCTGCCCCCAAGACCGGGAAGAAGCGGGTCAACATCCTGGCCATCGGGGACGTGGGATCCACTCTGCTCACCGGGCTGAAGCTGCTGGGGGGAGACGTCATCTCCTCCATCGGCATCTGCGACCTCTCCGACCAGATCACCGCCCGGTGGGAGTTTGAGATGGGCCAGATTGCCCTGCCCTGGAACTACGATGCCTTTCCTGAGGTGGAGGTGGTAAAGCCGGAGCAGCTCTTTGACTGCGACCTCTTCGTCTTTGTGGCCTCCAAGGGCATTCCTCCCGTGGGCTCCGACGTGAAGGACGTGCGGATGTACCAGTTTGAGAATAACGCCAAGATTGTCTCCCACTACGCCAAGATGGCCCGGGCGGCCCGGTTCCAGGGGCTGTGGTGCGCCGTGTCCGACCCGGTGGACCCCCTGGCCAAGACCGCTTACCTGGAGAGCAACAAGGACGAGAACGGGAACTTTGACGGCAAGGGCCTGCGGCCCGAGCAGGTCCAGGGCTTCGGCCTGGGGGTGATGAATGCCCGGGCGGCCTACTTCGCCAAGCGGAATCCCCACCTGGCCTCCTTCCTCACCGAGGGGCGCTCCTTCGGCCCCCACGGCACCGGCCTCTTTATTGCCAACTCCCTGGAGCACTACGACGAGGCGCTGTCCCAGGAGCTCACCCACCTCACCGTCACCGCCAACATGAAGATGCGGGAGATCGGCTTTAAGCCCTATGTGGCCCCCGCCCTGTCCTCGGGCGCTCTGTCCCTGCTGCTCACCATGCGGGGAGAGTGGCACTGCGGGTCGGTGTTCCTGGACGGCGTCTATATGGGCTGCAAGAACCGCTACACCCCCGTCGGGGTGGAGACCGAGCTGCTGCCTCACATCCCCGAGCCTCTCTTCGGCCACATCCAGGAGGCGGCGGACCACCTGAAGGCCGTTCTGTAAGGGAGAGCGGGGGAGAAGAGCATGGGATTTCAGATCATTGACCGCTCCAGCTGGGAACGGGAGCCCTATTTCCAGCACTACCATCAGGAGGTGCCCTGCTCCTACAGCCTGACGGCCACCCTGGACGTCACGCGGCTGCGGGAGGGAGGGGTAAAGCTGTATCCGGCGCTGCTCTATCTGCTGACCGCCCAGGTCAACGAGCAGCCCCAGTTCCGCACCGCCTTCAACCAGGACGGCGTTTTGGGTATTTACGACACGATGTGCCCCAGCTATACGGTGTTTCATCCCCAGGAGGAGCGCTTTTCCAACCTGTGGACCCCCTGGGACCCGGATTATAAGACCTTTCTGGCCGCCTTTCTGGAGGACCAGGCGCAGTTTGGAACCGCACCCGGATTTTCTCCCAAGCCGGGGCAGCCGGACAACGTGTTCACGGTCTCCATGGTGCCCTGGATTACCTTCGAGGGCTTTCACCTGAACCTGCCCAAGGGAAACGACTATCTCATCCCCATCTTTACCGCCGGAAAGCTGCGGCAGGAGGGGGGACGGCAGCTGCTGCCCCTGGCTATACAGGTACACCACGCCGTGTGTGACGGCTATCATGTGGGCCGCTTTTTGGAGGGGCTCCAGGAGAAAACGGACGCCTTTCCTCTTTGAGGCGGAGAAAGAAGGAAGTTAAATTGTCTCTTGTGATCATCGCGCCCCCCGCAGACCGGCCCGGCGACGGAACTCGGCTGGAGGGGATTCTGGCCCGGGCTCTGGCGGGGCGGGAGACAGTGACCCTGCGCCGGGCGGAGGAGCTCTCAGACCTGGCGGGAAAGAAGCTCATCTTTGTCCTCCCTCTGGGGGAGCTGGGCATCAATTTTGAGTACGTGCGTATGCTGGAGCGGCTGCGGCGGGAGCCGGGGCTGCTGGAGGGCTGCGTGGCGGGGCTTATCGTGGACGGCTCCTCCGCCCTCTACACCAAGTCCGCCGCCGCCGAGCTGACCCTGGCAGCCAACCTGGCCGGCTGTGCCTTTCTGGGCCGCCCCCTGGTGGAGGGAACGGGGGATCTGATGAATCTGCGCATCCAGGCCAAAAATCTGGGCTGCGGGCTGGAGGAGGCCTATGCCGCCGCCGCCCGGGAGCTGGCCCAGCGGCTGGAGGAGGAGACCTTTCCCAGAAAGGAGCGGCCCAACCTGCTGGTGCTCCACGCCTCCAGCCACCACACCTCCAACACCATGGCCCTGTGGAGCCGGGTGCGGGAGCGGATGGGGGAGGAGGCCTTCTCCTACACGGAGATCGGCCTGCGCAACGGCACCCTGTCCGACTGCTCCGGCTGCCCCTACACCATGTGCCTCCACTTCGGCGAGCGGGGGGGCTGCTTCTACGGCGGCGTCATGCAGGAGGAGGTCTACCCGGCTGTGCGGAAGGCCGATGCCCTGGTGATGCTCTGTCCCAACTACAACGACGCCCTCTCCGCCAACCTCACCGCCTTCATTAACCGCCTTACCGCCCTCTTCCGCCAGACCCGCTTTTACGATAAGGCTCTCTTCGCTCTGGTGGTGTCGGGCTACTCCGGCGGGGACATCCTGGCCAGGCAGCTCATCGCCGCCATGAATATGAACAAGTCCTTTTATCTCCCCGGCCGCTTCGCCCTCATGGAGACGGCCAACAACCCCGGCGAGGCCCTGGCCCTGGCGGGAATTGAGGAGCGGCTGGACCGCTTCGGGGAAAATATCCGGCGCGTTCTTATGGACAGAACGGTTTGAACCGTACAAAAAGGACCCCAGCTGCCCGAGCGGCAGCTGGGGTCCTTTTTTGCTGAGATGGGATCAGAGGTCGGGCAGATATTCGGTGGGGTCCACCAGGATGCCGTTCAGGCTGACTTCCAGATGCAGGTGGGCGGGCATGCCGCTCTCGGCGATGGCGGTGTCACCCACTGTACCGATGATGGTGCCGGTCTCCACCACGTCCCCCGACTCCACCGTGGGCTGGCCGGCCAGGTTGCAGTAGGCGGCGCTCAGACCGTTGCCGTGGTCAATGACCACCGTGGTGCCCATGAGCCCGTCGTCATATACCTCTGAGACGGTGCCCGAACAGAGGGCCAGCACCTCAACGCCCAGGGTGGAGGCAATGTCCACTCCGCCGTGGGTGCGCCAGTCGCCCAGGGTGGGGTCCAGGGACAGGGTCTCCGCGCTGAAGTCCCGGAGAATCTCACCCTTCACCGGCCAGGTGTAGACCACCGGGCCGGAGGACTCGTCGGCGGGATCCGCCGCCTCCGTCTGGGACTGGGCGTCCGGGTCGGCCTCTGTCTGCTGGTCGGGCTCGGTAACCTCTTCAGTATTTGCGGCGTCCTCGTCCAAATCCGTGTCCGGGGTGATGGAGCCTGCGGGATCGGGCCCGTTGGCCTCCGAGTCGGGGAGCACCACGGTGGGATTGCCGGTAACCGGCTCGGTGACCTCCGGCTCGCTGTTCATGCTGCGAAGAAAGTAGTAGCCCGAAATTCCTATGGTGGCGACGCACAGGAACAGGACGATGTAAAACCCTTTTCCCAGCACAAAGTCGCCTAATGTTTCCAGTATGGTTCGCTTTTTCAAGGGAAAACCACCTCCGTAGCGCTAGTTTGGACAAGGGGGAGGAAGGTTATACATGGGGAGAAAAAATTTTCCGCTTTTGGGGGAGCATGGACGGTTTCCCTTCTTTGTGCTATACTTTTGAACACCACGGAGAGAGATGAGGAGAGACGATGGATTATCAGAAGACGACCCTGCCCAACGGAGCGAGGCTGCTGACCCGGGCGGTGCCCGGCGCCCGGTCCGCCGCCCTGGGCTTTTTTGTGGGGGTGGGCTCCCGCCACGAGGCGGCGGAGGAGAACGGCTCCGCCCACTTTATTGAGCACATGCTCTTCAAGGGTACCCAGACCCGGTCTGCCGCCCAGCTGGCCCGGGACATGGACGCCCTGGGGGGGCAGTTCAACGCCTATACCACCAAGGAGCACACCTGTTTCTATGCCCGGGTGCTGGACAAGCATCTGGACCAGGGCATGGACATTTTAAGTGATATGCTCTTCCACTCCCGCTTTGACCAGGGGAACGTGGAGCTGGAGCGGGGCGTGATTCTGGAAGAAATCGGCATGTACGAGGATACCCCCGAGGATCTGACCGCCGAGCGGCTGTCGGCGGCGGTGTATAAGGGCAGCCCCCTGGCCCGTCCCATTCTGGGCACCCAGGCCACCCTGGCGGGGATGACGGGGGAGAGCCTTCAGCAGTGGCAGCGGGAGCACTACCGCCCCGGAGCGCTGGTGGTCTCCCTGGCGGGCAGCTTTACCCGGGAGCAGGCGGACCGGCTGGCGGGGCTCATCTCCGGCCTGGAGCCCGGACCGCTGGCCCAGCAGGCCCCGGCCGCCTACCGCCCCGCCGTCACGTCCCGGAAAAAGGCCATTGAGCAAAACCATCTGCTGCTGGCCTTCCCGGCCCTCACCTATCTGGACCCCCGGCGGGAGCAGCTGATGCTGCTCAACTCTCTGCTGGGCGGCGGCTGCTCCTCCCGGCTCTTCCAGCAGGTGCGGGAGGAGCGGGGCCTCTGCTACACCGTCTACTCCTATGTGGCCGACCACGCGGACACCGGCCTTCTGGGCATCTACGCCGCTCTGGGAAAGGAGCAGGAGGAGCTGGCTCTGGACACCCTGCGGGGGGTGGTCAGCGATCTAGCCGACCACGGCCCCACCCAGGAGGAACTGGACCGGGTGCGGGAGCAGGCCAAGGCGGGCCTTCTCATGAGCGCCGAGTCCGTCCAGAGCCGCATGAGCTCCATGGGGGCCTCGGAGCTCCTCTACGGCCGGGTGCGGACCCAGGAGGAGATTCTGGCGGCCTACGACGCCGTCACCCGGGAGCAGCTCCGGCAGCTGGCCGGGGAAATCTTCCGCTGGGACCAGGCCTCCCTGTCCGCCGTGGGCCGGGTGCGCCCGGCGGGGGAGTACGGCCGGTGGCTGGGCCGCTGACGCTCCCTAGCCGGCCAGTGCCGCCCACTGCAGGAGCGCAATAAGAAAGCCGTTTACCAGGTACAGCACAAACAGCTCCCCCAGATCCCGCCATTCCAGTTCCTGTTCCATGTCCATCCCCCCGTTTCATCTGGCCCTAGTGTACGGATGGGACAAGGGGGAATATACCGGGGAAAATCGGGACAGACTAGAGGCAAATACTGGACAAGCGGGTTCCGGAAAGGAAGGACATACCATGGTGAAGGGGATTACCCGGCAGGTGATTTTAGTCAAGTCTCCCGACCCCAAGCTCTTTGAGGAGGCTATTTTTATTGTGAAGGAGGAGGCTCTGGCCCGGGAGGGGGTCAGCGCCGACCAGGTGCTGAAGGAGGCCCGCCAGGCGGCGGACGGCTATCTCAAGCAGGGCCGGGCCTGGAGAAGGCGGCTCAACCGGCTGCCCGGAGTGGTTTGGGGCGCCGTGGGGGCTGCGGCGGCCTCGGCGGGGTGGATGACCTGGCTGTTCCTCTTATAAGAAAGCCGAAAGGCGGGACCTTGGTCCCGCCTTTTTCCGTTTTTTAAGAGAAGCTTAATAAAATCCTCAGGGAACCTTTAAAGCATTTTTGCAAACTGTATGATATCCTCTAATACAGTTCAAGGCCCGCACCGGGAGGACGGGCCGGGTGTGAGGAAGGAAACGGATATGGAGGAAATTTTAAAGGTTAGTGACCTCACCCGGGTCTATGGCCGGGGGAGTGCGTCCACCCGGGCGCTGGACGGGGTGTCCCTGTCTTTGGAGGCGGGAGAGTTTGTGGGGGTCATGGGTCCCTCGGGCTCCGGTAAGACCACCCTGCTCAACTGCGTGTCCACCATCGACCGGCCCACCTCGGGCTCCATCGTCATCGACGGGCGGGAGCTCACCGGGCTGCGGGGAAAGGAGCTCTCCCGCTTCCGCCGGGAGCGGCTGGGCTTCATTTTTCAGGACTGCAACCTGCTGGACACCCTGACCGCCTTTGAAAATATTGCTTTGGCCCTGGCCATTGTGAAGGCCCCCGCGGGGGAGATCCCCGGCCGGGTGGAGGAGATGGCCCGGCTTCTGGGCATTGAGGACTGTTTGAACAAGTACCCCTACCAGATGTCCGGCGGCCAGCAGCAGCGGTGTGCCGCCGCCCGGGCCATGGTGACCCATCCGGCCCTGGTGCTGGCCGACGAGCCCACGGGAGCTCTGGACTCCAAGTCGGCCCGGCTGCTGCTGGAGCGGCTGGAGGTGCTGAACCGGGAGCGGGGCGCCACCATCCTTATGGTTACCCACGACGCCTTCACCGCCAGCTGCTGCGGGCGGGTGGTGTTCCTCCGGGACGGCAAGCTGTTTCTGGAGCTGCGGCGGGAGGGCCGGGACCGGAAGGCCTTCTTCCAGCAAATCATTCGGGTGGTGTCCCAGCTGGGAGGAGAGATGGAAGATGTTCTCTAAGCTGGCTCTGCGCAACGTGCGCCGGTCCTTCCGGGACTACGGCGTGTACCTGCTTACCCTCACCTTTGGGGTGTGTCTCTTTTATACCTTTAACTCCGTGGAGGGTCAGGGGGCCATGGTCTATCTGGCCCAGAACGAAACTCCTGTGGCGGAGTCTATCCAGATGCTCATCGACATCTTTTCCGTCTTTGTGGCGGTGGTGCTGGCCTGCCTCATTGTGTACGCCAACAGGTTTCTGCTGCGGCGGCGGAAGCGGGAGCTGGGCACCTACCTGCTGCTGGGTCTGAGCCAGGGACAGGTGTCCCGGCTGCTGGTGCTGGAGACGGGGGCCATCGGCCTTATCTCCCTGGTTGCCGGGCTGGCCCTTGGGGTGGCTGCCTCCTGTGGCCTGTCCGCCCTCACCCTGTCCATGTTCCAGATGGACCTGTCCGGGATGCTGGCCCTGCACTTTTCCCTGAAGGCGGCGGGCAAGACGGTGGTGTGCTTCGGAATTATTTTCCTGCTGGTCATGGTTCTCAGCGGCCTGCAGGTGTCCCGGGCCAAGCTCATTGACCTCATGCAGGGGAACCGGAAAAACGAGGTGCTGCACCAGCGGCCCCTGAGCTGGTCGGTGGTCCAGTTCGGCCTGGGTGTGCTGTGTCTGGCGGCGGCCTACGCATTGCTCCTCACCTTCGGCATGGCCATTGCTGTGGCCGTGCTGCCCATCTGCATCCCCATGCTGGCGCTGGGTACCCTGGGGACCCTGCTCATTTTCCGGTCCCTGTCCGGCTTTGTGCTGCGGCTGGTCCAGGGGCGGCCCAGGATTTATTACAAAAACCTCAACCTCTTTACCCTGCGCCAGTGGATCAGCAAGGTGCATACCACCTATCTGTCCAATACAGTCATCTGCATTCTTTTGCTGCTGGCCATGGGCATCACCGCCAGCTCGGTGGGCCTCAATCAGACCATGGAGGCGGCCACCCGCCAGCAGGCCCCCTACGACATCAGCGTCCAGAACCAGTCGGCGGACAGCAAGGGGGAGATTGACTTTATGGCCCTGCTGGAGGAGGCGGGCTTTGACCCGCAGGAGAGGCTCTCGGGCCAGTGGTCGGTCACCTACTACTATAACGATCCTGCCCTCTCGGGGACCAACGAGGTCAGCGCCGTCATGGCCCTGTCCGACTATAACGCCCTCATGGCCTCCCAAGGCAGAGAGCCTATCACCCTGGAGCCCGGCGAGGCCCGGGTACTGGACACCTGGGGCGAGGACCTGGCCACCGGCGGCCTGGGGCTCACGGTGGCGGTGACGGAGGATGAGACCGCCCGGCAGCTGGAGGTGCGCCGCCAGGTGTGGTCGGCCAACTATGCCGGCGACCCGGAGGAGACAGAGGAGGCCCTGCTTCCCCTCCTGCGTGCCCTGAATCTGGACTACACCATCATCATGAACAGCAAACTGCTCGTTTATCAGGACCTGATGGGCAGCAAGCTGCTGGCCCTGTTTCTGGGGCTCTACCTGGGCTTTACCTTCCTGCTGGCCGCGGCGGCGGTGCTGGCCCTCCAGCAGCTGAGCCAGGCGGCGGACAATACCGGGCGGTACGCCATGCTGCGCCGTCTGGGGGCGGAGGAGAAGCTGGTGGCCCGGTCCGCCACCCAGCAGGTGGCACTGGCCTTCCTGCTGCCACTGGCTCTGGCCCTGGTCCACACCGTTGTGGGGATGAAGGCGGCCAACGACCTCATCGCCGTGGCAGGTAAGGTGGACAGTGTGGGCAGCAGCCTCATGACCGCCTTGGTGCTTTTGGCAGTGTACGGAGGCTACTTCCTGGCCACCGCCCTGGCCTGCCGGAGAATGGCAGTGGGCAAGTAAAACCGGGAGCCGGACGGAGTTCTTCTCCGTCCGGCTTTTTTGCGTGGGGGAAGGAAAAAAGCCGGATACTATGCTGCCGGCATATTGTTTTTCGGGATGAACTAATGTACCATGAAGATAAAGTCCAAGTTGGATGAGAAAAATGGTGTGAAAGGAGCGGAAATTGGATGAAAAAGATTCTTGCAGGTGTGTTGACGGCTGTGATGCTCATGTGTCTTTTGCCTGCGGCGGCTTTTGCGCAGGAGTTTGATCTTCTGCCGCAGGTGGTGGCTTCCAACAATTATGTTGAGAAGGGGAGTTATACCCGGGAAGACGGGACGGAATATGTGCTCTATACATTTCCTGCCGGAACGACCTTTGCCTTCCGCAAGGACTTTATGTCCGGAATGGACGTTTTTCGTGTATGGGATGTAAAAGGACTGGACCGTGATGAGTCGTACATTTTCCAGTCCTACCCGGGGGACGACAAGGTCTTTACACCGGAGCCCGGCGTGGTTTATCTGCTGGAGCAGGGAGATACGCTGACCTGGTTTACCAATGCCTGCATTGTGGTGCAGGGCGGAAATGTTCCCACCGATCCTGAACCGGAGCAGCCGGAGCGGATTTTCTCCGATGTGGATCCCAACGCCTGGTACGCCAGCTTTGTGGAGACGGTGTATGAGAAGGGTCTGTTCGCCGGAGCTGGGGACGGCACCTTCGCCCCCGAGGCCAACATGACCTACGCGGAATTTTTGACCGTGCTCAGCCAGTTCTCCGGGGAGACCCTCACCCCTGTGACCGGCGGGGCCTGGTACGACACCTATGTGCAGTGGGCCCAGCCCCTCATCCCGGCGGGCATGGCGGAGAACTTTAACCCCACCGCTCCCATTACCCGTCAGGACATGGCGGCCCTGTTCGGCACCTTCCTCAGCCTCTATGACCACTCCGGTGAGACGGTGAACCCCGGCCAGGCCTCCTACAAGGATGCCGGGGCTATTGCAGACTATGCCCAGAGCGGCGTGCAGCTGTGCTACCAGCTGGGCATCATGAGCGGCGGCAGCGACGGCACCTTTAATCCTCAGGCCACCGCAACCCGTGCTCAGGTGGCGGTCACCATGGTGCAGATGGCCCGGGTGATGGGTAAGTAAACAAGATATTCAGGCATAACCCAAGGGCCGGGCGGAGTGTTTCTCCGTCCGGCCCTTTTTGCGTGGAGGAAGAAAAAACAGCCGGATACTATGCTGCCAGCATATTGTTTTCTGCGATAAACTAATATACCATGAAGACAAGATCCAAAACGGGCGCAATCCTGAACGCCGAGGTCCGGGCTGGGAACCGCATTTGAGCCGCGGCTTCGGAGAGAAGGAAAACGCTGCTGGATGAGAAAAATGGTGTGAAAGGAGCTCGGATGGAATGAAAAAGAGGATTATTTCTCTGCTGCTGACTGGCGTGATGTGCCTGTGCCTGATGCCGGTGGCGGCGCTGGCTGCGGCGTGGTACGAGACGGGAGAGGTCTATGAGGTGTACCCGTTCTATGTCAAGTACGTTGGAAGCAGCAAACCTGCAACGGAAATCAAGGAAATGACCATCGAAGGACAGACTGTCAAGGTGTCGGTTTATCCGGCCGGAACGCTGTTTCACTCGTTCCCTCCACTGCACTTGTCGAATCTCGAAGCCTATGTTGACGGCAAAATGGTAATGAGTTCCGACTACGTGAATCCGGAGACGGAAGGGTTGCCTGCCCGGGGCGTCTACGAGATTCAGGTATACAGCGATATCGATGGATACGCGGGTGACGCGTGGGTCACTGCGGAGGGCTCTGGTTCTGGCCAGCCGGACCCCGAGCCGGAGCAGCCGGAGCGGATTTTCTCCGATGTGGACCCCAACGCCTGGTACGCCAGCTTTGTGGAGACGGTGTATGAGAAGGGTCTGTTCGCTGGGGCCGGGGACGGCACCTTCGCCCCCGAGGCAAACATGACCTACGCGGAGTTCCTGACCGTGCTCAGCCAGTTCTCCGGGGAGACCCTCACCCCTGTGACCGGCGGAGCCTGGTACGACACCTATGTGCAGTGGGCCCAGCCCCTCATCCCGGCGGGCATGGCGGAGAACTTCAACCCCACCGCTCCCATTACCCGTCAGGATATGGCGGCCCTGTTCGGCACCTTCCTCAGCCTCTATGACCACTCCGGTGAGACGGTGAACCCCGGCCAGGCCTCCTACAAGGATGCCGGGGCTATTGCAGACTATGCCCGGAGCGGCGTGCAGCTTTGCTACCAGCTGGGCATCATGAGCGGCGGCAGCGACGGCACCTTTAATCCTCAGGCCACCGCAACCCGTGCTCAGGTGGCGGTCACCATGGTGCAGATGGCCCGGGTGATGGGTAAGTAAACAAGATATTCAGGCATAACCCAAGGGCCGGGCGGAGTTCTTCTCCGTCCGGCCCTTTTTGCGTGGGGAGAGAAAAAACAGCCGGATACTATGCTGCCAGCATATTGTTTTCCGCGATGAACTAATGTACCATGAAGACGAGATCCAAAACGGGCGCAATCCTGAACGCCGAGGTCCGGGCTGGGAACCGCATTTGAGCCGCGGCTTCGGAGAGAAGGAAAACGCAGCTGGATGAGAAAAATGGTGTGAAAGGAGCTCGGATGGAATGAAAAAGAGGATTATTTCTCTGCTGCTGACTGGCGTGATGTGCCTGTGCCTGATGCCGGCGGCGCTGGCTGCGGCGTGGTACGAGACGGGAGAGGTCTATGAGGTGTACCCGTTCTATGTCCAGTACGTTGGAAGCAGCAAACCTGCAACTGGAATCAAGGAAATGACCATCGAAGGACAGACCGTCAAGGTGTCAGTTTATCCGGCCGGAACGCTGTTTCACTCATTTCCGCCGCTGCACTTGTCGAATGTCCAGGCCTATGTTGACGGTAAAATGGTGATAAGTTCCGACTACGGGAATCCGGAGACGGAAGGGTTGCCTGCCCAGGGCGTCTACGAGATTCAGGTATACAGCGATATCGATGGGTACGCGGGTGACGCGTGGGTCACTGCGGAGAACTCCGGCTCCATCCAGCCTCCTCCCCAGCCGGAGAAGATGAAGAAGGCTTACCAGGGGGACGGCTACTACATCACGGTGACCAAGTACGGAAACCAGAATTTGGATCTGGCAACCAATCAGCCGTTTTCGGATGGGCTGATCTGCTATTACGACCGGAATGCCCAAAGTTATGGCTTTGCCGACAAGAACGGAAACGTGGTGGTTTCGGCTCAGGCCTTGGTGGACAGAGGATATCAGCAGACCAGTCCGGGCGTTTTCTTTTCCGATGGCCTGCTGGCAGTGGGCGCAAGGGCGGAATCCGGGCGGGATAACGACCATCCCGGCTATTACTACGGCTATATCAATCGGGACGTGGAGCTGGTGATCCCGACGATTTACAGGCATGCCGAGCCCTTTGTGGACGGAGTGGCCGTGGTGCAGTGGGGCTATAAACTTACCTCCGGCTACATCGACACGACCGGGAAGACCGTGTTGGACAACCCGGGGGGCGAGAGATATGCCCGTTATCAGCCCAGCGTAATGTCTGAGGGGCTCTTCTTCCAAACACAGAACCTCGGTTATGACGATACGTACGGTATTTTTGATGAGTCTGGCCGGCGGCTGGCCCTGATCCACCTGGAAGACCTGGGGATGAGCGGTAGTGCGTATCCGTACGGCGGTTTTTCTGAAGGATATCTGGTGCTGAACGGCGGGGGTGGAGCTACCGTTATTGATCGGGAAGGCGAGCTGGTGTGGCGCGGCAAAGGCTTCACTCCTGCGGGCAATAGCAGTGGGAACTCCGTGCTTTACAGATGCGGCGTCCACTCCGGCCTGCTGATTGTGGAGAATAGTTATCAGAAGGAAGCCGTGGTCAATGTGGAGACCGGGGAGTTTATGTTCACGACGGAAGACAACATCTTTGTCAAGGACGACTTCCGGGACGGCCTGGTCACTGCCTATACCCGAGGTCTCGGCGACGGCGTGTTAGACGACAAGGGGAACTTTGTAATTCCCAGGGGAGATCTGGGCGAAGACAGCTACATCGGTCCCTTCAACGAGGGCCTGGCCATCGCGGTGATCGACGATGAGTATTACCTTCTGGAGAAGCACCAGGGAACCTGGTCCTCCCAGCCGGAGCAGCCTACCGAACCGGAGCAGCCGGAGCGGATTTTCTCCGACGTGGACCCCAACGCCTGGTATGCCAGCTTTGTGGAGACGGTATATGAGAAGGGGCTGTTTGCGGGAGCCGGAAACGGTACCTTTGCCCCCGAGGCCAACATGACCTATGCGGAGTTCCTGACCGTACTCAGCCAGTTCTCCGGGGAGACCCTCACCCCTGTGACCGGCGGGGCCTGGTACGACACCTATGTCAGCTGGGCCAGGGAGAAAGAGCTCATCCCTGCGGGTATGGCGGAGAACTTTAACCCCACCGCTCCCATTACCCGTCAGGATATGGCGGCCCTGTTCGGTACCTTCCTTGGCTGCTATGACCACTCCAATGAGACGGTGAACCCCGGCCAGGCCTCCTATACCGATGCCGGGTCTATCGCGGACTATGCGCGGAGCGGTGTGCAGCTGTGCTACCAGCTGGGCATCATGAGCGGCGGCAGCGACGGTACCTTTGCCCCCCAAGCCACCGCAACCCGTGCTCAGGTGGCGGTCACTATGGTGCAGATGGCCCGGGTGATGGGGAAGTAAATTTTGAGATGAGAATACGGGGGCGGGCTGGATTAGCCGGACCGCCCCCCGACGGCAAACAAAACAAGGAGGATTGAGAGGACATGGAGCATCGGTGGAAGCGGACGCTTGCCGGGACACTCTCCTGCGCCTTGACGCTGACGCTGACGCTGACGGCGGGGCTGGCCTGTGAGCCGGCTTCGGCGGCAGGACCGCAGGAAGTCTACCAGGGGGACGGCTATTACATCACGGTGACCAAGTACGGAAACCAGAACCTGGAGCTGGCAATCGACGAGCCGTTTTCGGATGGGCTGATCCGCTATTATGACCGGGACGTCAACAGCAATGGCTTTGCCGATAAGAACGGAAACATAGTGGTTTCGGCCCAGACCCTGGCGGACAAAGGATATGAGCAAAAGGGATTTGACGGCCTCTTTTCCGACGGCCTGCTGGCGGTTGAAGCGGAGCCGGAAGAAGGGGTTGATGACAGCTATTCCGGTGCCCATTACGGCTACATCAACCGGGACGTGGAGCTGGTGATTCCGTCGATTTACAGAAGTGCCGCGCCCTTTGTGGACGGAGTGGCTCTGGTGAAGTCGGCGGACAGAGACACTGCCTTTCGCTATATCGACACGTCCGGAAAAACGGTGCTGGCCGACCCCGGGGGAGAGAAATATGCCCGTTATGAGCCCAGCGTGATGTCTGAGGGGCTCTTCTTCCAAACGCAGGACACCGGCTATATGGGCTGGGGCATGGGCAATGAGTACGGCATTTTTGATGAGTCTGGCCGTCGGCTGGCCCTGGTCACCGTGGATGATCTGGAGACGAGCAGTGGTGTGAGTCCGTCCGGCGGTTTTTTTGAGGGATATTTGGTGTTGGACTGCGTGGATGGAACTGCCGTTATTGATCGGGAAGGCGAGCTGGTGTGGCGCAGCAAAGACTGCTACGTTGAGGGCTATAGTGAGGATAATGTGCTATACAATAGAGGCGTCCACTCCGGCCTGTTGATTGTGCGCGATCAAAATGGAAATTCCGGCGTGGTGAATGTGGAGACGGGGAAGTTTGTCATTCCGCCGGAGGATGAGACGGGCGGTTTCCTTGACGACTTCCGGGACGGCCTGGCCACCGTCTATAACGGGAGCCGCTATTGCTACGGTGTGGTAGACACCAAGGGGAACTTTGTGATTCCCATGGAGGCTCTGGGAAAGTACAGCGAAATCAGCCCGTTTAACGAGGGACTGGCCATCGCGGAGATCGACGATGAGTATTACCTTCTGGAGAAGCACCAGGGGACCTGGTCCTCCCAGCCGGAGCAGCCGGAGCGGATTTTCTCCGACGTGGACCCCAAAGCTTGGTATGCCAGCTTTGTGGAGACGGTATATGAGAAGGGGCTGTTTGCGGGGGCCGGTAATGGGACCTTCGCCCCTGAGGCCAACATGACCTACGCGGAGTTCCTGACCGTGCTCAGCCAGTTCTCCGGGGAGACCCTTACCCCTGTGACCGGCGGGGCCTGGTACGACACCTATGTCAGCTGGGCCAGGGAGAAAGAACTCATCCCTGCGGGTATGGCGGAGAACTTTAACCCCACCGCTCCCATTACCCGTCAGGATATGGCAGCCCTGTTCGGTACCTTCCTTGGCTGCTATGACCACTCCAATGAGACGGTGAATCCCGGCCAGGCATCCTATACCGACGCCGGGTCTATCGCGGACTATGCCCAGAGCGGCGTGCAGCTGTGCTACCAGCTGGGCATCATGAGTGGCGGCAGCGACGGTACCTTTGCTCCCCAGGCCACCGCAACCCGTGCTCAAGTGGCGGTCACTATGGTGCAGATGGCCCGAGTGATGGGCCGGTAAAACTCTGAATCGAAGAACGGGAAAAAGCGCGGGGGCTTAGTACCCGCAAGCAACTTTGTACGGCCCGGAGAAAAAATAAATTAAAGAAGGAGCGGTTTTAGAATGAAGAAATTGTGTTCTTGGATTCTGACGCTGGCTATGGTAGTGGGCATGCTGGCTACCTCTGCCTTCGCCTATCTGGAGTATGTCTCCGAAATGGACTATATGGTGCCCAGCAACAGCTATGTAAAAACGGACACTGTCACCGGGAGAAACGGCGAACAGCACACCGTCTATATTTTCCCTGCCGGGACCACCTTCACCCCGCGGACAATGGGGAGCTTCGCCCTGGTAATCTATGCGTGGACGCTGGATTCCGTGAAGCAGGGTACGGCCAGCTATTACGATGCTGACTATGAGGCAGTGGGTGAGAATGCCCCCGCTTTTGTGCCCGAGCCCGGTGTAGTCTACCTGCTGGAGGAGACCAACACCATGGACTGGTTCCAGGATATGTATATCATGGTGGAGAGCGGCAGCGCCCCTGTGGATCCTGAACCGGAGCAGCCGGAGCAGGTGTTCTCCGATGTCTCTCCCGACGCTTGGTATGCCAGCTTCGTGCAGACGGTGTACGAGAAGGGACTGTTCGCGGGGGCCGGGGACGGCACCTTCGCCCCTGAGGCCAACATGACCTACGCGGAGTTCCTGACCGTGCTCAGCCAGTTCTCCGGGGAGACCCTCACCCCTGTGACCGGCGGAGCCTGGTACGACACTTATGTGCAGTGGGCCCAGCCCCTCATCCCTGCGGGCATGGCGGAGAACTTTAACCCCACCGCTCCCATTACCCGGCAGGACATGGCGGCCCTGTTCGGTACCTTCCTTGGCTGCTATGACCACTCCAATGAGACGGTGAACCCCGGCCAGGCCTCCTATACCGACGCCGGGTCTATCGCGGACTATGCCCAGAGCGGCGTGCAGCTGTGCTACCAGCTGGGCATCATGAGCGGCGGCAGTGACGGTACCTTTGCCCCTCAAGCCACCGCAACCCGTGCTCAGGTGGCGGTCACTATGGTGCAGATGGCCCGGGTGATGGGCAAGTAAACAAGATATTCAGGCATAGCCCAAGGGCCGGACGGAGCGTTTTCCGTCCGGCCCTTTTTGCCGGGTGAGGGACAGCAACGGGAGGCGGAGGCTTTGAAACAGAATATACAAGAGGTCCCGGGCAAAAACTTGCTAAAAATTGTGAAAAAAACCTCTAGGCAGGACAGAAACCGGTGACTATAATAATCCGGTATGCAATGAGATTTGAATTGGAAGATCTGGAGAGGAGAGAAGGCAATGACCCGGGATTTGACCAAAGGCAGCCCCATGCGGCTGATTCTTCAGTTTGCGGTACCTACGCTGCTGGGCCTGCTGTTCCAGCAGTTCTATAACCTGGTGGACACCATGATCGTGGGCAAGCTGCTGGGGGCCCAGGCCCTGGCGGCGGTGGGATCCACCGGCTCCATCAACTTTTTCGTCATCGGCTTCTGCACCGGGGTGTGCAGCGGCTTTGCCATTCCGGTGGCCCAGCGGATGGGGGCGGGCGAGCCCTCCAAGATGCGGCGGTACGTGGCCAACGCGGCCTATCTCTCCGCGCTCTTTGCACTGGTGCTGACGGTGGCCACTGGCCTGGGCTGCCGGGCCATCCTCACCCTGATGCGCACCCCGGAGGACATCTTTGCCGGAGCCAACGCCTACATTTTTGTCATCTTCATGGGCATCCCCGCCACCTTCCTCTATAACCTGCTGGCGGGCATTCTCCGCTCCCTGGGCGACAGCCGCACGCCGGTGTACTTCCTGGCCCTGTCCTCCTTCCTGAATATTTTCCTGGACTTTGCCCTTATCCTGTGGTTTGAGGCAGGCGTGGCCGGGGCGGCCATCGCCACCGTGGTGTCCCAGGGAATCTCCGGCCTGGCCTGCCTGGCCTATATGGTGAAAAAATACCCCATTCTCCGCATGACCCGGGAGGAGCGGCGGCTGGACGGCCACTCCTGCAAGGTGCTGTGCGCCATGGGTATCCCCATGGGCCTGCAGTACTCCATCACCGCCATTGGCTCCATCATTCTCCAGTCCTCCGTCAACGTGCTGGGCAGCACCTATGTGGCCGCGGTGGCCGCGGGCGTGAAGCTCTTCCAACTGCTGGGCTGCCCCTTTGACGCCATGGGGGCCACCATGGCCACCTACTGCGGCCAGAATGTGGGCGCCTGCCGTCTGGACCGGCTGGGCCAGGGCATCCGCTCCTGCTCCCTGCTGGGCCTGGGATATTCGGTGATTGCCTTCGGGGCCATGACCCTCTTTGCCCAGCCCTGCGCCATGCTGTTCCTCAACCCCAACGAGCCCCAGCTGGCCTGGCTGGTGGAGCTCACCTCCCGGTATACCATCACAGCGACTGCCTTCTTTTTCCCTCTTGCCCTGGTAAACATCATCCGCTTCTCCATCCAGGGGATGGGGTACAGTGCCTTTGCCATTTTCTCCGGTGTGCTGGAGATGCTGGCCCGCACCGGCGTAGGCATGGGCCTGGTGCCCATGTTCGGGTACAGCGCGGTGTGCTTTGCCTCTCCGGCGGCCTGGATTGCCGCGGATCTGTTCCTCATTCCCGCCAGCATGGGCTGTATCCGCCGCCTGCGCCGGATTTATCCCAACCAGCCTGAGCAGCTGGAGGGGAACGAAGCTGCTTCCGTCTGCCCCAAGCCCCTGAAGGCGGGCGCCGGTCAATAAGAAAAAACGCGCGCGGTCCTTTTGAGGACCGCGCGCGTTTCATTTGCAGAAGTAAGAAAAAGGCCCGTTCCTCCAAGAGAAACGGGCCTTTTGTGAACCAATTAGTCGGTCACGTAGGGCAGCAGAGCGATCTGACGGGCGCGCTTGATGGCCTCAGTCAGCTGACGCTGATGCATGGCGCAGGTGCCGGTGGTACGGCGGGGCAGAATCTTGGCCCGCTCGGAGGTGAACCGGCGCAGCTTGGCGGCGTCCTTGTAATCAATCTGCTCGACCTTGTCCACGCAGAAGGCGCAGACCTTGCGGCGCTTGCGGCCGCGGGGAGCCTTGTTATCACGATCCATAGCCATGGAAAAAACCTCCTTTTTACGACCAGAAACGGTCAAAGTCAAAACGGCAGCTCGCCGTCGTCATCGGAAAGCTCGGCAAACTGGTCGCCGTCCGCAGGGGGGGCGCCATAGCCGGAGGGGGCTGCGGGAGCGGAATATCCGCCGGCGGCGTAGCCGCCCTGGCCAAAGCCGCGGTCATAGCCGCCGCCCTCGCCGTCCCGCTTGGAATCGCCGAAATACACATTGTCAGCCACGACCTCGGCGGAGCGGCGCTTGTTGCCGTCCTTGTCGGTCCAGTCGCGCATCTGCAGGCGGCCCTCCACCACGGCCATGCGGCCCTTGGTGAAGTAGCGGCTGACAAACTCGCCGGTCTGACGCCAGGCCACCACGTCGATGAAGTCGGTGGCCCGCTCGCCGGTGGACTTGTCCTTGAAGTCCCGGTCCACGGCCAGGGAGAAGGACGCAACGGGAGTTCCGGTCTGTGTGCGCCGGAGCTCGGGATCACGGGTCAGACGGCCCATGAGGAAAATCTTGTTGAGCATCGCAGCTCCTCCCTTACTGGTCCTTGCAGACAATCAGGGAACGCATCACGCCGTCGGTGATCCGGAAGATACGGTCCAGCTCGGCGGGGATAGCGGCGGCAGCGTTGAAGGTCATCAGGACGTAGTAGCCCTCCATCAGATCGTTGATGGGATAGGCCAGACGGCGCTTGCCCCACTCGTCGATCTCGGAGACAGTACCGTTCGCCTCCACGACACCCTTGAACTTGGCCACCAGAGCGGCAATCTGCTCCTCGCTCAGAGCGGGATCAAGGATGTAAACCGCCTCGTAGTTCGCATTGATCTTTGCCATGTTTTGCACCTCCTTATGGACGTATGGCCCCCATTTGCGGGGGCAAGGATGTGCCTGCCCACAATGACAGGCTTAATTATTATACCGGAATCGAGAGAAATGTCAAGGGAAAAATCCGAATTTTTTGAAAAAAAGGGGCTCTGGCCGGAGAATTTTCCGGTCAGAGCCCGGCAATTGACAGAAAGAGACCGCTTACTGAGGCAGAACCAGGTCGCCCTCCTTGATCCAGCCGATTTTCCGGAAGAAGAGGCCAAAGGCCCAGCAGAGGACGGCGGGCAGCACGAAGGAGATAAGGATGAGGCCCAGCCAGTCAAAGGAGGTGATGGCGGCCTTGGTGCCGTTGGCCACATCGTTGACCCACCCGGCGTATACGCCGATCTGGCCCACGAAGCCGCAGGTGCCCATGCCCGAGGCCACGCCCCCGGAGGGATCGTTCATCTCCAGGTGGAACAGACAGGTGGCCATGGGGCCTGTGATGGCGGAGGTGAGGATGGCGGGCAGCCAGATTTTGGGGTTCTTGACAATGTTGGGCATCTGAAGCATGGAGGTGCCCACGCCCTGGCTTACCAGACCGCCCCACTTATTCTCCCGGAAGGACAGGACGGCAAATCCTACCATGTTGGCGCAGCACCCCGCCACCGCCGCGCCTCCGGCCAGACCGGTGAGGCCGATGGCTGCGCAGATGGCCGCCGAGGAGATGGGCAGGGTGAGGGCGACGCCGATGACCACCGACACCAGAATGCCCATCCAGAAGGGCTGGAGGACCGTGGCCCACTTGACGAAGTCGCCCACGGAGGAGGCGGCGGTGCCAATAGCGGGGGCCCACCAGGCCGACAGGACGACTCCGGAGAAGATAGTCACCAGAGGGGTCACCAGGATGTCTACCTTGGTCTCCTTGGAAGCTGCCTTGCCCAGCTCGGCGGCGATGATGGCGATGAACAGCACCGCCAGGGGGCCGCCGGCCCCTTTGCCTCCGTCCAGGGTGGTGGAGCCCAGGGCGTTGGCGGCGTAGCCCACGGTGACCAGGGAGAAGAGCACCAGAGGGGAGGCCTGGAGAGCGTAGCCGATGGCCACCGCCATGGCCGCCCCGCTCATGGCAGAGGCGTAGCCGCCCATGGTTACCAGGAGGGGGATTCCCAGCTGGTCTCCCAGAGTGTCCAGAATGGTGCCGATAAGCAAAGAGCAGAAGAGACCCTGGGCCATGGCCCCCAGGGCGTCAATGCCGTAGCGCTTGGCGGAAAAGACAATGTTCTTCCGCTGCAGAAATTCCTTCATAAAACCGCAACCTCTCTCTAAACAGCAAAACAAAAATGTGGTTTACAGGTGTCAAGACACGTGTAAACCACATTGTACTGGAAATGGGAAATTTGTCAAGTCCCGAAGCAGGATTTTCAGTCATCGTCCTTGTAGGGGTCCAGCAGCACATGGACCAGGCCGCACAGGATGCCGCCCACGGCAAACAGCCACCAGGCGGTGCGCCACAGGTCCAGAGCCAGCCCCAGTCCCACATAGACAGCGGTGGCGGTGATCATGATGGCGGAGCAGATGGTGCCGATGAGCTTGTTTCGCTCCCGTACCTGGGGAGTGGGGTTGTTGTCCCGGTTGTACTTCCACACCTGGTACTTCTCCAGGTCCATCCCGCCGTAGAGGAGGGCGGAGATCGACAGGGCCAGAAGGATGAAAAAGCCGCCCCCTGCGGTCAGCTCATAGGGCTCCCGTTCGGGGAACACGGTAAAAAAGAGGAGCAGAAAGACGACTCCGGCCAGAATTCCGCCGATGCCTCCGCACATGAGCCAGATGAACCGCCGGTGGGCGGCGTCCCTGGCCTCCTGGGTGTAGCAGTCGGGGACGGTGGGGTGCTTCTTGCGGAAATCCTCCTCCAGCAGACCGCTGGCCACCAGCACCACCACGCAGACGGCAATCACCGTCAGCAGCAGGGCTACGGAGAGCGTTTCCGCCAGCCCGGCCGCCATGGTCAGCAGCATGAGGGCCACCCCCAGCAGGATTCCGCCTACCCCCAGAGACACCCGAAGGTTGTGGGCGGTGAAAAAGGCGTCATAGCCGTCGGAGTCTGCCTGGAGACTGGCCCGGGTGTCTCCCCGCAGCAGCAGGTCCAGACTCACCTCATAGAGCTCACACAGCTTCAGCAGCGTGTCCATCTCCGGGAAGGCGGCGCCGCTCTCCCATTTGCTCACGCTCTGGCGGGAGACGTTCAGCGTCTCTGCCAGCTGTTCTTGGGTGAGTCCGCGGCGGGCACGGAGAAATTGCAGGTTGTCAGAAAAGGCCATAGCCAGCACCTCCAAGGGGGGATTCAGGATGGCCCTATCTTAACCCGGCGGGGGGAACTGTGCCACCGATTTCCGGTTGCGTTGGAAGAACGGACCGTAAACTTTGGGTTGCGCAGGGCAAATTGGAGGAAAAGGAGGCGAAAAATCCCTCAGGGGTTCTTCGTCCGCTCCCGCCACAGCAGCGCGGTGAGGATGGCTCCTGCAATCATGACCAGGATACCCAGGACCAGGATTATGGTGGGGATGGTGAGAAAAACGGAACTGGTGCGGGTGAAGGGATCATCGGCAAAGAGGACCTCCGTCCCCGTTCCGGGCAGCCCTTCAAACTGGTAGACGGGCGCCATCATGGCGGAGAAGGCGTACCGGGCGATGCCCCCCACCAGGGTCATGCCCGCCCCCTGGAGAAACAGGTAGACCCCTGCCAGCCAGCCCCATCGCCGCACCATCCGTCCAAAGAGCGGAATGGCCTGATACTTGGGTCCGGGAGCGTTGGAGGGAGAGGACGAGGGGGCGGAGGACTGAGGTGCCTCAGGGGAGAGCAGCTGGTCGGTGGTAATATGGAAGGCCTTGGCCAGCAGGACCACCTTGCTCAGCTCGGGGGTGGATTCCCCTGTCTCCCATTTGCTCACCGCCTGGCGGGATACTCCCACCCGGGCGGCCAGTTCCTCCTGGGAGAGACCGGCAGATTTGCGGTAAGAAAGAATTTTTTCACTCAGCGTCATAATTGTAGCCTCCGTTTCATTCCGGCCAGAGCGTATCGGCCTGGCCGGGATTTGGGATGGGGCGGGCGCCGGCGGAAAAACAGGGTTCCATAGGGCCCCTCTGGTTCCACCATACCAAAGGGGCGGTTGCGAAACCACCAGGCGGGGCTGGAATCTTCGCAACCAGTGGTTGCGAAGGGCGTTTTTCCCTAATCTTCCAGCAAAAAGCCCAGCTGGGACAGGGATTGGCACACCCGGTCATAGGCCGCCTGGTCGGGGCAGGAGAGGGTGTGGAGATGAATGCCCTCGGTGAGCTGGGAGAGGGGGAGGGCCTCCGCCTGGCGGCAGCGGGCAATAAACTGGCCCACGTCGTAGCGGGAGGCAAGCTGCAGCGGGCCGGTGAGCTGGCCGTAGATGGGATGCTCCACAATGACGTCCAGCACAGTGCAGCCCTGGTCCACCATGGCGTTGAGTTCGGCCTCCATGTCCGCCCCGTCGTGGCGCACCGCCACCCGGCGCACCAGGCCGGCGGGAGAGCTCTGAATGACATAGCCCCTGGGGGTGGCGGCGATGTCCATGCCGCCTGCGCGGAGCAGGGCTACGTCGCCCACGATAATCTGCCGGCTGACGGAACACTCCCGGGCCAGCACGGCGGCGCTGACGGGCCCCTTGGCACAGCTGAGAAGCCGGGCAATGGCTGCCCGACGCTGGCTGCCGTCCATGGACCACTCCTCCTTTCCAACTGAGAACGTTTGATGAGATGCCCCAAGTGTAGCATAAACATTTCCCAGGGGCAAGCTTGACTTTGTGGGATGAATCCAATACAATAAAGAGGACAATTTGCCTAGAAATTATCAGAGAGGGACGGAAGGTTTTTGGGCGAAATGGAAAGAAACAGATGAGGGATGGGATACATATGAAGCATATCCGGAGCGCATGTCTGGCCGGACTGATTCTTTGTGCGGCCACCGTGCTGGCCGCTTGCGGCGTAAGCCGAATGGACGCCTCCACCTATATTCAGGGAGAGCTGGACGCGGTCTACCGCGGGGTCTACAACGACGAATACCTGGAGCTGGTGGAGGACATGACCAAGGCTGATGCGGAGGAAAAGTACAAGGCCAACGTATCCGCGGAGGCGGAGTACCTGCTGTACTACTTCCTTGGCGCGGAGTACCCCGATGACGCGGTGACCGCCAAGGCGGAGAGCCTGGTGAAGGAGATCTACTCCCACGCCCAGTATACCGTTGGGGAGGCGGACAAGCTGCAGAGCGGCGACTTTGTGGTGGAGGTCACCCTGTCGCCCATCGAGATTATGACGCTGATTCCAGAGGAGAGCTATGCCGAGCACTGGCAGGCCGCCTGTGCGGAGAAGGGGATTACCACCCAGGAGCAGCTCAACAACGTGAGCGAGGAGGAGTATGCCGCCATTGATGCCGCCTATGCCATGGGCATGCTGGAAGAGGTGGAGAGCCTGATGCCTCAGCTGAGCTACGGGGCGGACCAGGAGATCATGCTTCAGCTGGAGCTGGGGGATGACAACTACTACTCCCTGGTGGAGGAGGACTGGCAGTACCTGGACGGCGTCATGATCGACTACTACGGCGATTACACGGAATAAAACGGAACATGAACGGGGCCCGCATGCCTGAACGGACAGGCTGTGGGCCCTGTTTTTTTGCAATTTCGCGGGGAAAACTTGACTTTTTTCCCCGGGCTTCCTACAATAAGGAATACGAGTTTTCCAATCCCATTTTGAAATAAAGGACTGAGAAGATATGGCACAGAACCCCAATAAGAAGCAGGTGGAGCAGATCACCGATATGGAGGTGGACTTCGCCCAGTGGTACACCGACGTGTGTAAGAAGGCGGAGCTCATCGACTACTCCTCCATCAAGGGGATGTTTATTTACCGCCCCTACGGCTACGCCATCTGGGAGAACATCCAGGCGGAGCTGGACAAGCGGTTCAAGGAGACCGGACACGAGAACGTGTACCTGCCCATGCTGATTCCGGAGTCCCTCCTGCAGAAGGAGAAGGACCATGTGGAGGGCTTCGCCCCCGAGTGCGCCTGGGTCACCTACGGCGGCAGCGAGAAGCTGGAGGAGCGCTACTGCATCCGTCCCACCAGTGAGACCCTGTTCTGCGAGCACTATAAGAACATCATTCACTCCCACCGGGACCTGCCCAAGCTTTACAACCAGTGGTGCTCCGTGCTGCGCTGGGAGAAGACCAGCCGTCCCTTCCTGCGCCACCGTGAGTTCCTGTGGCAGGAGGGCCACACCATGCACGCCACCGAGGAAGAGGCCCGGGAAGAGACCATGCGCATGCTGAACATCTACGCCGACTTCATGGAGAATGTGCTGGCTATGCCCGTGGTCCGCGGCCGCAAGACCGACAAGGAGAAGTTCAACGGCGCCGAGGAGACCTACACCGTGGAGTGCATGATGCACGACCGGAAGGCTCTCCAGGCCGGTACCAGCCACTACTTCGGCGACGGCTTTGCCCGGGCCTTTGACATCACCTTCACTGGCAAGGACAACCAGCTCCACCACCCCCACCAGACCTCCTGGGGCGTGTCCACCCGCATGATCGGTGGCATCATCATGACCCACGGCGACAACAACGGCCTGGTGCTGCCTCCCCGCATTGCCCCCATCCAGGCCATGGTCATTCCTGTGGCCCAGCACAAGGAGGGCGTGCTGGACGCCGCCACCGACCTGCTGAACCGCCTGAAGGCTGCCGGCGTCCGCGCTGACATGGATGCCTCCGACCAGTCCATGGGCTGGAAGGCCGCCCAGTATGAGATGAAGGGCGTGCCCCTGCGTGTGGAGATTGGCCCCAAGGATATGGAGAAGGGCCAGTGCTGCATCTGCCGCCGGGACTCCGGAGAGAAGGTCTTTGTCCCCCTGGCCGAGCTGGAGAGCACCGTCAAGGAGCTGCTGGACGCGGTGCACAACGGTCTGTACGAGCGGGCCAAGAAGAACCTGGAGGACCACACCAAGGTGTGCATGACCATGGACGAGGTCAAGGAGTTCATGGAGACCGAGGGCGGCTTCGCCAAGACCATGTGGTGCGGCGACGAGGCCTGCGAGCTGAAGATGAAGGAAGTGGCCGGGGTCTCCTCCCGGTGCATGCCCTTCGCTCAGGAGAAGGTGTCCGACACCTGCGTGTGCTGCGGCAAGCCTGCCAAGCACAGTATCCTGTGGGGCGTGGCCTACTAATCAAGAATCCGGAAGATTTTGTTCGGAAAGAAAAAGCGAGGGCGCGGCCATTGGCCGCGCCCTCGTTGCCTTTTGAAACTATGGTAGGGAAAGCATCGTCCAGCCTGGTCGGGAAAGACCGTTCAGTCCGCCGCCTTTTGGGAAGGCGGAGTGTTGGCCGGGGAGGACCTGTAAAACTTATACAGGATAAACGCATCCCGGAGCGGCAGTGCGCCCAGAAACATGCTGAAATCGATGCGCTGCCGCAAGTCCCGGGGGAAGTCGGGAATCCCTCTTGTTACCAGAAAGAGCGGGATCGCGTAGGCGAGCAGGACGAGCCAACTCATTTTCCAGTATCGGTCGCAGCGGCTGCCCTCCTGCTTGCGCAGAGCAGAGATCTTAGGCCAGAGCAGCTCATACTGGATGAGCCAGGGGATACAGAACAGGATAAAGTTTCGCACGCTGGGCTGGTAAAAGCGCAGAAGGAACAGAATGTAGCACAGGTCGAAGATTAGAAGCACCTCATAAACTGATTTTTTCTCACCCAGCGACGCCAGCTTCTCTCGCATGTTCGCGGCCTCCTTTCGGGTTGGCGCAGGGTAAAACCGGATAATAAACCTCTGTTTTCCGATTGCGTGTAAACTTGCTCTGATCAAGAAGCTATCTTTTTAAAACCGTTGCCTGTCCACTGAAAGATGCTCATACATGAAAGCATGCACTGCACTTATAATATCAGTGTCAGTTCTCCCAAAAACGGAGAGGGATAAGCTTCACTCTGTTGCTGCACCACTGTGACTATCATGACAAGCAACGAATTTTAAATTCTGTTTCCAGTTACAGGAACCAGAGAAGTGAGAGTTACAGAGCCAAGGGACTCATCCTTTCTGTTCTGTGTCGGATCTTCTTCGGTGGAGATAGATGTAAATAGTGCACATATTTTTTCGAAAAAATACAATTTTACAGCATAATTTTAATATAATTGGCGTTTGGTGTCAAGGGTATGCGTACCTCTGGGCTATATGGATGCTCCGGCTGCCAAAGTACTGGCTGCCGGTGGTCAGTCCGGATAGAGGTTTCGCAGGTAGGCCTCCGCCCCGTAGCGGAGACAGCGCTGCAGCCGCCGCTCGCCCCGCTTGATGGTGCGGGAGACGGTGGATTTGTCCACCCCCAGCTGTTCGCCAATCTCCCGCATGTTCATGCCCTGGGCGTAGTACATCAGCAGAGCCTGGCGCTGCCGGGGCGTGACGTCCTCCTGAAGGCAGCGGATAAGGTTGCGCTTCAGACGGCTTATTTCCTTGCTGTTGTCGGCTGACATCTGGAGGGAGTACATCGCCATGTCGGCGGCGTACACCTTGCCCCGCCTATATCGTGTATTTGGCATTGCGCCGATACCCCCTGTCGTAATAGCGCTCGGTCAGGACTGCCAGCTCCCGGGCCTCCCGGAGCATGGTGGACAGCATGCGGATGCGGTCCTCCAGCTGGCAGCGCTGGTCAGCATTTCGGGTGTGCTCCAGCCGGTATTGCAGCTGGCAGATACGCAGGTCCAGCGTGTGGGCGTGGGAGCGGTACTCGGCGGATAGTTCCAGCAGTGTCATGATAATCCCTCTCTCTCGTGGTAATTCAGACGGGCGTGGCAGAGCGCGCAGATGCGACGACCTCGCCAGGAGCTGCCCAGGTCCGTGCGGTATTGCTCTGACCCGCACAGGGGACAAAGCCAGAGGGGAGCTTCCAGCTGGCTGTCCCACAGAGGCGGGTTGAGCCTGGTGCGCGGCAGATACGTGAATCATTCCTCCTTCCTGTTTGAGATGCCCGGTGATAAGGTCCCCGCCAGGCATTTTCCGGGCAGCCTGGCGGGGCAAGAAAATTTTTAAAAAATGATTGACAAGGGGAAAACTCTCTGCTATAATATCCCTTGCTGTTGGGCAGAACGCGCCAATTACGGCCGACATGCTGGTGTAGCTCAGTCGGTAGAGCAGCTGATTTGTAATCAGCAGGTCGGGGGTTCGAATCCGTCCACCAGCTCCAAAATTTCATATGGAGGAGTTCCCGAGTGGCCAAAGGGGGCAGACTGTAAATCTGTTGCGTTTCGCTTCGGTGGTTCGAATCCACCCTCCTCCACCAGAAAAACGGTGACCCCGTCAGGGGTTGCCGTTTTTCTTATCTGAGGGCGGATGAGACGGCGGCTCTTGGCAACGTGCCGGTGGCACGTTGCAACCGCCGGGCTTTTCCGCAGAAAAGCGAATCCACCCTCCTCCACCACGTCGCCGCAAACGTCATATCGTTTGCGGCGATTTTTTATAAAAATCACCGCGCACTCATTTTGTTGCGGCTCCTTGCCAAACCGGACCCGCTGTGCTGGGCTCCGGTTTGGTGGCCGCCCTTCGGGCGGCGGGGAAGTATTCTGCAAGCGTCATATCGCTTGCGACGAGTTTTTTTATTCAAAACTTATCGCGCGCTCATTTGGGTGCGGCTCCTTTCCAAACCGGACCCGCGTGCTGGGCTCTGGCTTGGTGGCCGTCCAGCGGGCGGCGGGCCGTGGGTTGCCGTTTTTCTTATCTAAGGGCGGATGAGGCGGCGGCTCCCGTTGCCAAAGTGTGCACCGGCGGCCAAAAACGGCATGGCCTTTTGAAGGAAAAAGTCGGTACGTCATAATAGAACTAATGTTCTATTTACGGATTAAGAATACTCCTTTTTCGGTTTTCTGTCAACCGGGCAGAGGAGGCCTTTTTCTTGCGGAGGACCGGAAAAAGGGACTTTAATTCCGTGCAGAACACAAAAAAATCCCCGCAGGCAGTA
>NZ_JBYUOW010000012.1:0-40067 GCF_058136395.1 Pseudoflavonifractor sp. HNCC25GI2 | reverse complement strand
GCAGAAGGCGTTCAGACGCACACACATGGTAGCGCGCACCACTTCCTCAGGAGCGGGGTCGCCCACGCCGCCGCAATGGGACAGCACGGTACGGTACTGGTGCAGGTCGCTCTCTTCGATGGACACCTTGCAATCCTTGTGCTTGCCAAGGCCGGTGTTGAAGCCGTACACAGCGGGCGCGTCCTCACGCATCCACTCCTTCTCCATGTACTTGCGGACTTCCTCGATCTTGGCCCGGCACTCGGGGGCCAGCTCCACCTGATAGCCATGGCGGGCTACATTGACTACGTCTTCAATCTTCAGGTCGGTTCCGTTCAAAATTACCTTGTTCATGGGTGTTTTCTCCTTTTCCACATTTCCGTTCATTTTCCCCGGCACTGTGGACAGACCGCAAAGTCTGTCCACAGTGCTTTTTATTTCCTTATGAATTCTATCAGGGAATAATTTCTTCGTTCTTCTGGGCGGGATCGATGTATTCAATGGTCCAGCCGCTCCAGATGCAGATGAGGGACATGATGGGGTTCAGCATTGCAAAGAACATAAAGGGTGCATACTGGGCGGTGGCGACACCCAGGGTACCCAGAATGTACGCACCGTCAGTACTCCAGGGGCAGAAGGGAGCACACAGGGTGCCCACGTCCTCCAGAATACGGGACAGGTTCTTGGGGTGCAGGTTGCGCTCCCGGAAGCTCTCCCGGAACATGCGGCCGGGCAGCACCAGAGCCACATACTGAGCGCCGGTGGCGAAGTTGGTGAACAGGGTGGAGAACACGGCGGTGGTCATCAGAGCCTTGTCGCTCTTGGCCACGGTGAGAATCTTCTCCACGATGCTGTGCACCATGCCGGTGCGCTCCACAATGCCGGCAAAGGCCAGGGCAATCAAAATCAAAGCAATGGTATCCAGCATGCTGGACAGACCGCCGCGGTTGAGCAGCTTGTTGATGGCTTCCACGCCGGTGTCCATGCTGACACCAGTGTAGGTGGAGGCCAGGATCTCAGACAGGTGGGCTCCCTGGAAGATGGCAGCGAAGATGCCGCCCAGCACCGCCACGCCAATAAGGCCGGGAATGGCGGGAACCTTAAAGACCACCATCAGCAGCACGCAGATGGGAGGAATGAGCATCCAGGGGCTGATGTTGAAGTTGGCGCTCAGGGTTTCCAGATACAGGTCGATGGTCTCCATGTCCGCAGAATCACCCACCACAGTAAAGCCCATGACCGCGTAGATAATCATAGCCACAATGTAAGAAGGTGTGGTAGTATACACCATGTGCTTGATGTGGGTGAACACCGTGGTGCCAGCCATAGCGGGAGCCAGGTTGGTGGTGTCGGACAGGGGGGACATCTTGTCGCCGAAGTAGGAACCGGAAATGATAGCGCCGCAGGTCATGCCGGGGTTGACACCCAGGCCGGCACCCACGCCCATCAGGGCCACGCCGACGGTGCCCATGGTGCTCCAGGAACTGCCGGTAAAGGTAGAAACCAAGGTACACAGCAGACACGCCGTAACCAGGAAGACCTTGGGGGAAATCCAGGTCAGGCCGTAGTAGATCATGGTGGGCACGACGCCGCCAAGAATCCAAGTGCCGATGACCATGCCGATGATCAGCATAATCAGGATAGCGGGAGCAGAGGCCTTGATGGTCTCGCTCATTCCCTCCTCCATCTCGCTCCACTTATAACCGGATGCTACGCCAACAATGGCTGCCACGCCGGCGGCAATTACCAGAGGCATATGGGCGGAGGTGCCAAATTTAATAATTCCAAGCAGGATACACGCAAAGGTTACGACAAAGACAAAAACTGCTTTCCAGAAACTGACGGGTGCCTTTTTTGTTACAGTTGCAGACGATTCACTCATGATTTCCCCTCCATAAATAAATATATTGACTGCGCTCGGGCTTCAGGCAGAGAGACACACACCTCTCTGCTGCAAACCTTCTCTTGTCCGGCATTCCTCCTTTTTAGTCTGATGTATTTATTCGTCTGTTTTCATCCATCCGTCTCAGGTAGCTACATTATGGGAGGTTCTCATCAAAAGAGCGTCAAATCAGCACACTGCTTTGCAAAAATTTTTATGCATTGTGTTTTGGGCCTTTTCTTGTCCCAGTCATGGGATTCCTGCCACTTTTTCTTCCCTTCTTCTTTTCAAGCCCCATTCTCCTCTCTGCGCAAGCCAATCCTGCCGCTAATATTTTTGATGCTGTCTTGATGCCTCTCTGACCATAATAATAAAAAACTTCTGAAGCCATGCCCTGTATTCTCACATACATTTGCCTGTAAAAATGGAGGGTTTCAATGGACTATCGGTATATTGGAAAAGACATTCCCGTCAATGATGCCAAGGCCAAAGCCAGCGGTCAGCTCCGCTACGCTGCGGATCTCCGCCTGCCCGGCATGCTGTATATGAAGCTGTTTCTCAGCCCTGTGGCCCACGGCATGGTGCGCTCGCTGGACGTCAGCCAGGCTCTGGCTCTCCCTGGGGTAGTCAAGGTACTCAGCTATGAGAACACCCCCGACGTACACTACAACCGTGGGCGGGTGCGTGCCACCGAGCAGGCTCCGGACCAGGAAACCCTGTTCACCCGCCATGTGCGCTTTGTGGGCGACCGGATTGCTGCCGTCGTGGCGGAAACACCTGAAATTGCTCAGCGGGCCGTTCAGCTCATCCGTGCGGACATCGACCCTCTGCCCCCCATCTTTGACCCGGAGCAAGCCCTGGCCGAGGACGCCCGCTCCATCCACGAGAAGGATGGCGTGGTCCGTCTGCCCCTGGTGGGCTATGGGGACTACGCCAGCGCCCAGGGGGAGGAGTTCTGCCATCACACCTCCTCCCAGCGGGTGAGCCACATCGCCATGGAGACCCACTGCGCTGTGGCTGACTACACCCCTGCCTCCGATCGTATGACCGTCTGGACCGCCACTCAGTCCGTCTTCGGTGCCCGCTCCGCCATCGCCACTATCCTTGGCATGCCCATGAGCCACATCCGGGTCATCAAGACCCCCATGGGTGGTTCCTTCGGCAGCAAGCAGGAGATGATCCTGGAGCCTCTGGCCGCCTGCGCCGCCCGGATGACAGGCCGGCCGGTGATGCTCCATCTCTCCCGCTCCGAGGTAATGCTGTGCACTATGCTCAAGCACCCACTGGACAGCCATATCAAGGTTAAATTCTCTCCCCAGCGCACCATCACAGGCCTGCAGCTGGACTGTCGGCTGGACGCCGGCGCCTATCAGACTGTCTCTCCCGACTACGCCGGCTCCATCTCCAAAAAGCTCAGCTGGGTTTACAACATCCCAAATGTGGAGTACCGGGCCGTCACTGTGTGCACCAACACCCCCACCTCCGGCAGCTACCGGGGCTGGGGTGGGCCGGAGGCCGCCCTCATTATGGAAAACATGATGAACGCTGCCGCCCGGCACTTCGGTATGGACCCCATCGAACTGCGCCTGCGCAACATCCTGCCCCCTTACGCCACCAGCCGCATCAACAACTTCTCCCTGGGCAACCTGCCTCTGGAGGACGCACTCCTTTTAGGTCGTGACCGCTTCCACTGGGAGGAGCGGAAGGCCCGTCTGGCCGGGCAGGACCGCTCCGGCCGCTATGTGCGGGGCATGGGCATGGCTCTGGCCACCCATACCTCGGGCTACTTCCCTCGGAAGGGGGATTGGGGCACCGTGGTGGTGAAGATGGAGGAGGACGGTTCCGTCCACGTCAACTGCAACGTCCATGACCACGGCTGCGGCGAGGTGATGGTCTTCCGGAGCATTGTAGCTGAGGTGCTGTCCATCTCCCCCGATCTGGTGGACCTCCCGGAAGGTGATACCGCCTACAACGCCCTGGACAACGGCTGCTACACCAGCCGTTCCATCTACGTGTTGGGCCGGGCCATTCTGGATGCCTCCAAGCTGCTGCTGGATCAACTCAAACGCAATGCCGGAGAGCTTCTGCACTGCACCCCTGAGGAGCTGTCCCACCAGGACGGCGTTCTCTTTGTTACCGCCGACCCCCAGCGCCGGTGCACCTACAGCCAGGTGGCCTACTATGTGGCCGACAAGGGAACGGAGGCTCTGTTCGTCTCCCACACCCACGTGCCGGTTTCCAACCCCGGCCCCGCCGCCGCCCACTTTGCTGAAGTGGAGGTGGATACCTACACCGGTCTTTGCCGGGTGGTGGATTATCTGGCCGTCCATGACGTGGGCAAAGCCCTGAACCCCGCTCTGTGCCGGGGACAGGTGGGCAGTGCCGTGCAGCAGGGCATGGGACTGGTATTCTGTGAACAGCTGAAGCTGGACCCCAAAACCGGACGCGCCCTCAACGCCGACCTGCAGCGCTACCACGTGGCCCGGGCCTGCGACCTGCCCAACATCGACACACTGTTTATCGAAAAGCCCGATGAGGAGGGGCCCTTCGGCGCCAAATCCATCGGCGAGGCCTGCTATGTCCCGGTGGCCCCTGCCCTCATCGCCGCCGTCAACGACGCACTGGGGCTGGAGCTGTCCCAACTGCCCCTGGACCCGGCTCATATTCTGTCCGCCCTGGCCCAACGGGACGAGGCGTGAGAGGAGAATATTCCATGATAATCAATTTTACCTTAAACGGACGGCCCGTCAGCCGGGACCTGCCGCCTCAGAAACGCCTCATCGATGTGCTGCGGGAGGACTTTCTCCTCACTGGCGCCAAGGAGAGCTGCGGCGAGGGGGAGTGCGGCGCCTGCACCATTTTATTGGACGACAAGGCCGTCCATTCCTGTCTGGTGCTGGCCGGACAACTGGAGGGCCACCGGGTGACCACCATTGAGGGCCTGGCAGAAAACGGCGAGCTGGACATCATCCAAAATGCCTTTGTGGAGCACGTGGCCATTCAGTGCGGCTTCTGCACTCCGGGTATGATCATGAGTACCAAGGGACTGCTACTTCAGAACCCTGACCCCTCCGAGGAAGAAATCCGCATTGCCCTGTCCGGCAACATCTGCCGCTGCTCCGGCTATGTTCAGATTCTGGCCGCCGTCCGGGATGCGGCCAAAAAGCTTCGGGAGGTGGCCAAGACATGACGTTTTTGCAGCCCAACACCCTGCCGGAGCTGGCCCGGTGTCTGGGGGAGAAGTCCGGTCCGGACTGCCACCTCATCGCCGGCTGCACCGATTTTCTGGCCAAGCGCAACGGAACTCCCTGGGATGCCCGGTTGCTCATCAGCCTGGTGAATCTCCCGGAGCTTCAGGACATTCATCTGGACAATAATATTTTATCCATCGGCGCCGCCTGCACCCACAGTCAGGTGGAGGAACACCCTCTGGTGCGGCAGTACTTTCCCGCACTGGCCGCCGCCTGCGGCAATGTGGGCTCCAAGCAGGTCCGCAACCGTGGCACCGTGGGCGGCAGCGTGGGCAACGCCTCCCCCGCCGGGGACATCTACCCGGTACTCTTGGTACTGGGCGCCCAGGGTGTGGTACTAAACAGCAAGGAGGCCATTCGACGTCTGCCCATGAAGGAGCTGATTTCCCCTCAAGGCAAGCTGGCTCTGGCGGAAGACGAGGCCATCACCGCCTTTGAGATTCCTCTCCCCGCCTCCGGTAACTGCAACGCCTTTGTGAAGCTGGGGGAACAGGCCCACGTGACCATCGCAAAAATCAGCCTGGCTGTCTCCCTGACCCTGCGGGATGGCCGTATGGAGCAGGTGCGTCTGGCCCTGGGTGCGGTAGCCCGCCGGGCCTTCCTGGCCCGCTCCGCCGACGCGCTGGAGGGGCAGACCCTGTCCCCAGACCTGCTGCCCGCCTTCTTCCAGGCCCTCTCCTCCGAAATCGAGGCTTCCATCCCCGACCGCCCCTCTATGCCCTACAAGCGTCAGGCCGTGAAGGGATTGGCGGATGATCTGCTCTCTGCCCTTGCGGCCCAGGTTCCGGAGCGGCCGTAACAAATTCCATTCAAATTCCTCTATCCCAAGGTTTGGATTCTTGACAACGGAAAAGCGCCGTCCCGACTGGGACGGCGCTTTTCCGTATTACAGCGTTTTTATTCTGTATGGTCAGTTCTCGGTCTCCGGGATGGGCATAGGCGCGGCCACCTTGGCTGGCTCCGCCTCGGCGCAGGCGTTAGCCAGCGCCTCCAGGGCGGAATCCCGTTCTCCCATCAGGACATTAACCTGTTCCAGACACTGCCCGGCCTTGCCCAGCTGGTCGGCGGCATGGGAAACGGTGGACTCCACCTGACTGCGCAGGCTGTCAAACTCCCGCTCCACCCGCTGGACCCACTGCTCCATCTGGCGGCGCAGCTGGCGGGCCTGCTCCTCGGCCTCATTCTGAATCTCCTGGGCCCGGCGGTGAGCCTCCAGCTCCACTCCGGCGGTGCGCTCCTTCACGGCGGCGTAGGCGGCGGCGTCCGGCTCCAGAGCCGCCACGCGGCTGCGGGCGTCCTCCAGCTCGCCCTTCACCCGGGCCAGCTCCTCCCCGGTGCGCTCGGCCTGGGCCTGGCTGGCGGACAGGCTCTGGCGCAGCTCCTCCAGCTGGGCCCGAAGCTGCTGGTTTTCTCCGGCCAGGGCGTTGAGCCGCTCGCCCTGCTCGCTGAGCTGCTTGCTCTGCCGCTCCCCGGTCTCCTGAGCCTGGGAGAGCTGCTGCTGAAGCTGCTGCTGCTTTTCCTGCTGTTCCTTTGCCGTCTGCTCCAAATATGTCAGCACGTCCTGGCGCTGAAAGCCGCCGAAGGCGGCGGTACGGAAGAGATGATCCATCGTCGTTATGACTCCTCAATTTGTTCTGCCGTCCCCAGTAGGACGGTCCATTTCAGTCGGTTTCCCGTGTATTTTATCACAGCCTGCCGGAAAATACAATCCTTATCCCCACTCCCGCTTTTCCCCGTTCCCCCCGGAAGTTCCGGCAAATTCATTGACGGATCGGGGCTGAAATGATATACTAACTTAGTTTCGATGATAAAATGGTGAGGTGTATCCTGATGTGGTTATCCAATCAATGGACAGACTATGAGCTCATTGACTGCTCCCGGGGTGAAAAGCTGGAGCGCTGGGGGAATCAGCTGCTGGTGCGGCCCGATCCCCAGGCCATCTGGAACACACCCCGGACCCACCGGGGCTGGAAGGTGAATGCGGGCCGGTATGCCCGCTCCTCCACCGGGGGAGGCCAGTGGCAGAACAAGTCCATGCCCGATCGCTGGACGGTCTCCTATAAGGATCTCACCTTTAATGTTAAGCCCATGAACTTCAAGCACACCGGCCTCTTCCCCGAGCAGGCCGCCAACTGGGACTTCGCCCGGGAACAGATCCAAAAGGCTGGCCGGCCGGTGAATGTGCTCAACCTCTTCGCCTACACCGGCGGGGCCACGGTGGCCTGCGCCGCTGCCGGAGCCCACGTATGCCATGTGGATGCCGCCAAAGGCATGGTCCAGTGGGCCCGGGAGAACGCCAGAAGCTCCGGACTGGAGGACGCCCCCATCCGCTGGATTGTGGACGACTGCGCCAAGTTTGTGGAGCGTGAAATCCGCCGCGGCCGGCGCTATGACGCCATCATCATGGACCCCCCCTCCTACGGCCGGGGCCCCACGGGCGAGGTCTGGAAGCTGGAGGAGAACCTCTATCCCTTTGTGGAGCTGGTGAGCGGGGTACTGTCCGATGACCCCCTGTTCATCATCCTTAACTCCTACACCACCGGCCTGGCCCCCAGCGTGGTCACCTACATTCTGGAAACCCTCATCTCCAAGCGCTTCGGCGGCCACACGGTCTCCGATGAACTGGGGCTGCCGGTGACCGAGAGCGGTCTGGCTCTCCCCTGCGGCGCCACCGGGCGCTGGACCAAATCCAGATAAAGCACCTTTTCATCTCCAAGCAGCGGGGTATTTGCTATGAACAAGCCAATTATTGAAATCAAGGACGTGCATTTCTCCTACACCACCGCCGAGGGTGTGGCCCCCGTGGTGCTGGACGGGGTGACGCTGGACATTGCCGAGGGCTCCTTCGTGGCCGTACTGGGCCACAACGGCTCGGGCAAGTCCACTCTGGCCAAGCACATGAACGCCATTCTTCTCCCCTCCGGGGGCACGGTCTATGTGGACGGCATCGACACCGCCGACGAAGAGCGCCTTCTGGAGATCCGCCGCACGGTGGGCATGGTGTTCCAGAACCCGGACAACCAGATTGTAGCCAATGTGGTGGAGGAGGACGTGGCCTTCGCCCCGGAGAACCTGGGCGTCCCCCCCGAGGAGATCCGCCAACGGGTGGACGATGCTCTGAAGGCTGTGGGCATGTATGAGTTCCGGGAGCACGCCCCTCACCTTCTCTCCGGCGGACAGAAGCAGCGGATTGCCATCGCCGGCGTCATCGCCATGCAGCCCCGGTGCATTGTGCTGGACGAGCCCACTGCCATGCTGGATCCCATTGGCCGGGCGGATGTGCTGCGTACCATCAAGGCGCTGAACCGGGAGCGGGGCGTCACCGTGGTTCTCATCACCCACCACATGGACGAGGCCGCCCAGGCCGACCGGCTGGTGGTCATGGCCAAGGGCAAGGTGGTGGCTGACGGCGCCCCCAGGGAGGTCTTCCAGCAGGTGGAACACTTGAAGGCGGTGGGCCTCACGGTGCCCCAGACCACCGAGCTTCTCTGGCAGCTGCGGCAGGAGGGCTTTGACGTCCCCCTGGACGCCCTCAGCGATGAGGAGTGCGCCCTGGTCCTGAAAACGCTGCTGGACGGCAGCGGCAAATAAGTCTTCGTTACTTCCTCTCACTCAATTTTGGGCGCGACCCCTTCGCGGGCGTGTACCACTCTACCATAAGGACGGAACTTCCATGGAAGCAATTCTGGAAACAAAGCAGCTTACCCACACCTACTCCGCCGGCACCCCCTTTGAGCGCAGTGCGCTGCAGGAGGTGAACTTCTCCGCCTATGCGGGGGAGTATCTGGGCATCATCGGCCACACCGGCTCGGGGAAATCCACCCTCATTCAGCACCTCAACGGACTGTTGAAGCCCACCTCCGGCCAGGTGCTCTTCCAGGGCGAGGACATCTGGTCTGACCCCAAGCGCACCCGCCGTACCCGGTTCCAAGTTGGTCTGGTATTCCAGTACCCGGAGTACCAGCTCTTTGAGGAGACGGTGTATAAAGACATCGCCTTCGGCCCCAAGAACATGGGGCTGGACGAGCAGGAGATTGACCGACGGGTTCATGAGGCGGCCTACTTTGTGGGTCTGCGGGATGACCAGCTGAACAAGTCTCCCTTCGAGCTCTCCGGCGGTCAGAAGCGCCGGGTGGCCATCGCAGGCGTCATCGCTATGGAGCCCAAGGTGCTCATTCTGGACGAGCCCACTGCCGGACTGGACCCGGTGGGCGTGGAGTCCATTCTGGGCAACATCCGGGACTACCACCAGGCACACAACGCCACCATCATTCTGGTCTCCCACTCCATGGAGGAGGTGGCCCGGACGGTGGACCGGCTTGTGGTGGTCAACGACGGGAAGATCCCCTTCCACGGCACCCCCCGGGAGGTATTCTGCCACGGCGCGGAGCTGGAGGCCATGGGCCTGGGCGTGCCCCAGATGACCCGGGTGTTCCACCGGCTGAAGGCCATGGGCGTGGACATTGACCCCTCGGTCTACACCATCGAGCAGGCCAAGGCCGCTCTGCTGGCGAAGCTTGGAAAGGGGGAAGTGTAAATGGCACTGAAGGACATCACTCTGGGACAGTATTTCCCCGGTAACTCCCTGGTTCACCGCCTGGACCCCCGCACCAAGCTCATTGCGGTGACCCTCTATATTGTCTCCCTCTTCCTGGCCGACTTCTTCGTCACCTACGCCATTATGCTGGCCGTTCTGGCCCTGGCCATCCGCATTTCCAAGGTGCCCCTGCGCTCCATTCTGCGCGGGCTCAAGCCCATTCTCTTCATCGCCATCTTCACCGCCCTCCTGAACCTCTTTTATACCTCAGGAGAACACGTGCTGGTGAAGTTCTGGATCCTTACCATCACCCTGGAGGGCGTATTCAACGCCTTTTTCATGGTGGTGCGTATTATGATGCTCATTGCAGGCACCTTCCTGCTCACCTACACCACTTCCCCCATTCTGCTCACCGACGGACTGGAGTCTCTCCTCTCCCCCCTGAAAAAGCTCCATGTTCCCATCCACGAGCTGTCCATGATCATGTCCATCGCCCTGCGCTTCATCCCTACCCTCATTGAGGAGACGGACAAGATCATGTCTGCCCAGCGGGCCCGGGGCGCCGACTTTGAAAGCGGCAATCTGATGCAGCGGGCCAAGGCGCTCATCCCCCTGCTGGTACCCCTGTTCATCTCTGCCTTCCGCCGGGCCGACGAGCTGGCGGTGGCCATGGAGTGCCGCTGCTACCACGGCGGCGAGGGACGCACCCGTCTGCGCCAGCTGAAGTACCAGGGCCGGGACTATGGGGTTCTGATCTTCTTCCTGGTGATCACAGTGCTGGTGGGCGTGCTGGGCCATTTCGGACTGTAAGAGGAATGCCAATGGAACGCAACATTGCCCTGAAACTGATGTATAACGGCACGGCCTACCACGGCTGGCAGGTGCAGAAAAACGCCATTTCCGTGGCGGAAACTCTGGAAAAGGCCCTGTCCACGGTGGTGTGCCACCCGGTGAAGTGCACCGGGGCGGGCCGTACCGACGCCGGAGTGCATGCGGAGACCTATGTGGCCAACTTCCGCACCACCTCCACCATCCCCTGCGACCGGATTCCTCTGGCGGTAAACACCCGCCTGCCCAACGACATCGTGGTGGTCAAGGCCACCCAGGTGTCTATGGAGTTCAACGCCATCGGCTCCTGCCATAAAAAAGAGTACACCTACCGCATCTACAATTCCCGCCTGGGCAACCCCTTCTATGTGGACCGTGCCTGGTTCTACCCCAAGCATCTGGATGAGACCATCCTCCAGCGGGCGGCGGACCAGTTTGTGGGCACCCACGATTTCCGGGCCGTCCGCTCTGTGGGTACCGAGACCCGGACTACTGTGCGCACCGTCTACTACTTCGACGTTTCCCGCCGGGGAGATTTGATAGAGTGTAAGGTGTGTGCCAACGGTTTTCTCTACAATATGGTCCGGGCCATGGTGGGTACCATTGTCTACGCCGGAGAGGGAAAGCTCTCCCCCGAGGACATTCCCGCCATTCTGGACTCAGGCAACCGCACCCTGGCCGGTCCCACCGTCCCTCCGGGCGGGCTCTACATGACCCGGCTGTGGTATGACGAGGACGTGCTGTAACACTCAGAAAACTTGTGAGGACACCATGAAGCGAGAAGCACCGGCGAAAAAGCCGCAAAAACCGAATATTTTCGTCCGCCTGCTTATTTTGGTGATCACCGGCGCTCTTGTAGCGGGCGCCCTGCTGCTGGTGGTCTACCGGGACCGGCTCAACCTGGACGCCTTCAAGCGCTGGCTGGCCTACCGCTCTCTGGAGACCAGTGACACCGGTCAGGCCGCCCCCTTCACCCATGCCGGCGGCGACAAGCTGTCCTTTGCCTATCTGGACAGCGGCATTCTCCTCTCCTCCGCCGCTGGAGCCCACTACTACTCCTTCTCCGGCGAGTCCTATGCCGAGGAGGTCCAGGCCATGGAGCACCCGGTGCTCTCGGCATCCTCCAATGCCGGCGTGGTCTACGACGCCGGCGGGCAGTCTCTGTTCCTGTTCCGGGACGGACGGGAGGCCCTGAACCTCTCGCTGGACGGCGGGGGCGATCTGCTCTCCGCCCGTGTCAACGACAGCGGCTGGCTGGCGGTCACCGCCCAGCAGAGCGGCTACAAGGGCGTGGTCACCGTCTACAACGCCAGCGGCAGCGAGGTCATCCAGATCCGCCTCTCCTCCACCTTCGTGGTGGACGCCGTTCTGTCCCCCGACTGCCGCACGGTGGCGGTCACCACCATGGACCAGGAGGGCGGTGTCTTCCAGAGCAAGGTGCTGTTCTATCCCGTGGACAAGGAGGAACCCAGCGCCCAGGCCTCTCTGGATGGAGCAACGGTGCTGGATTTGGATTATGAAAACGGTCGGCTGTGGGTACTGGGCGAGGACTGCCTGATGATCGTGTCCGACGACGGACAGGAGGTGGCCAGCTACTCCTTCGGCCGCTCCTATCTCAAGGGCTGCAGTCTGGGAGGCGACGGCTTTGCTCTGCTGCTCCTGGGCAGCTACCGGGCCGGCAGCGCCAATCAGGCTGTCACCATAAACAACAAGGGCGAGGTCATCGCGGATCTGACCCTCTCGGGACAGGTTCTGGACTTTGACGGCGCCGGAAACTACTGCGCTCTGCTCTCCGGCAGTGCGCTCACCATCTACACTTCGGATTTTCGGGAATATGCCGTGCTGGACTCCACCCAGGGGGCGCGCTATACCGCCCTGTCCTCCAACGGCTCCGCAATGCTGGCGGACAGCCAGCAGGCCTGGCTGTATATTCCCAGCTGACCCCGCCCCCGGGCGAACCCAAGGAGGTTTCTCATGCAATACCTGATTTTTGACGCCATTATTGTTGTGCTGCTGGCTTTGTCCGTCTGGCGCGGCTATCGCACCGGCTTTATCCTCACCTTCTGCGGCTTTCTGGCCATCTTTGTGGCCCTCATCGGTGCAACGGTGGTCTCCAACGTGCTGGCCCAGCCGGTCAGCAAGGCCATCAGCCCCATGATCGAGTCCAGCATTCAGCACTCTGTATCGGAAAAGCTGCAGTCCCCGGACCTCTCCCTGGAGGATTCCTCCCAGGTCCAGCTTCCCGCCGGGTCCGATTCCAGCCAGGAGTCCCCGGTCCCCGACCTGCCGCTGGAGGAGCTTCTTACCCTTATGAAGGAGTCCCCCCTCTATCGCGGCTTTGCCGACGCCCTCCAGTCCGCCGTGGATGCGGGCCTGGTGGCCGCCACCGCCAATGCCACCATGGTCATCTCCGAGTACATCGCCGGTCAGATTGCACGGATCGTGCTGTTCGTGGTGTCCTTTGTGCTGATTCTCATCCTCTGGTTCTTCGTGAGCCATGCGCTGGATCTCGCCTTCAAGCTGCCGGTGCTGTCCTCCCTCAACCGCTGGGGCGGCGGTGCCCTGGGTCTTTTCAAGGGCGCACTGCTCATCTACGTCGCCTGCTGGCTCCTCAAAGGCAGCTTTCTCCCCCAGGAGGCCATTCAGAGCACATACCTGCTCCACTTCTTCTGCAGCTCCAGCCCCCTCACCCTGCTTCCCTGATTTTTCCCCGGGATATTCATGACAAGTTCATAATTGTGGTGTATCATCTCCACCAAATGAAATCCCTTCTCCTGAAAGGAGTCTTAACACTATGCAGCCTACCATGTGCAGCCGCTGCGGCAAAAACGTGGCGGTCATCTTTATTACCAAGCTGGAAAATGGGACCACAAAAAACGAGGGTCTGTGCCTCAAGTGCGCCCGTGAGCTTGGCATAAAGCCCATTGATGACATGATGAAGAAAATGGGCATCAGCGATGAGGATCTGGATAATCTCACCTCGGAGATGATGTCCGCCTTCGGCGGGGCCGAGGGCCTGGAGGGTCTGATGAACCAGCCCAAGGGCGACGGCGACGACGAGGAGGATGACGGACGCACCGCCACCTTCCCCTTCCTCAACCAGCTTTTCGGCGGCAACTCCCCCGCCCCTCAGCAGCCCGGTTCCGGCGACGGCACTCCGCCGCCCCGCCCGGAGAAGCCCGGCGCGTCCAAGCCCCCCAAGCGGAAATTTCTGGACAGCTACTGCATCTCCCTGACCCAGCGGGCCAAGGAGGGCAAGCTGGATAAGCTCATCGGACGAGACCGGGAGCTGGAGCGGGTCACTCAGATCCTCAACCGACGTCAGAAAAACAACCCCTGCCTCATCGGCGAGCCCGGCGTGGGCAAAACCGCCATTGCCGAGGGGCTGGCCCAGAAGATTGCCCAGGGCGACGTGCCCTACAAGCTGCTGGACAAGGAGGTCTATCTGCTGGACCTCACCGCCCTGGTGGCCGGCACCCAGTTCCGGGGCCAGTTTGAGAGCCGGATGAAGGGCCTCATTGAGGAGATCCGGAAGCTGGGCAACATCATCCTGGTCATCGACGAGGTCCACAACATTGTGGGCGCCGGCGATGCCGAGGGCTCCATGAACGCCGCCAATATCCTCAAGCCCGCCCTCTCCCGGGGCGAGCTGCAGGTCATCGGCGCCACCACCCTCAACGAGTACCGCAAGCACATTGAGAAGGACACCGCTCTGGAGCGGCGCTTCCAGCCCGTCATTGTGGAGGAGCCCTCCATCGAGGACAGTGTGAAAATCATCGAGGGCATTGCTCCCTACTATGAAGCCTATCACCAGGTCACCGTCTCCCCTGAGATGTGCCGTCTGGCCGTCACCATGAGCGAGCGGTACATCACCGACCGCTACCTGCCCGACAAGGCCATTGACCTCATTGACGAGGCCTGTTCCAACGTCAACCTCCACGACAAATCCCTGGCCCGCATCAACGCCATCAACAAGGAGCTGGCCGACCTCAGCAAGGAGCGCGAGGTGATGATGGCCGCCGCCACGGAGGAGGCCTACCAGCGCCTGGCCACCATCAAGAGCATGGAGCTTCGGCTGGAGGGGGAGCGGCAGGGCCTGGAAGAAAATGCCCAGCCTGTCCTCACGGAGGAGAATCTGGCCAACGTCATTGAGCTTTGGACCAACATTCCCGCCAGCCGCATCCAGGAGCAGGAGTATCAGCGCCTGTCCAAGCTGGAGGACCGCCTGAAGGAGCACATTGTGGGCCAGGACGAGGCCGTCCACGCCGTATCCGCTGCCATCCGACGGGGCCGTGTGGGCATCTCCCCCAAGCACAAGCCCGTCTCCTTCATCTTTGTGGGCTCCACCGGCGTGGGCAAGACGGAGCTGGTCAAGCGCCTGGCCGCCGACCTCTTTGACACCCCCGAGTCCCTTATCCGGCTGGATATGTCCGAGTTTATGGAGAAGCACGCCGTCTCCCGCATCATCGGCTCTCCCCCGGGCTATGTGGGCTATGACGAGGCGGGCCAGCTGACGGAGAAAATCCGCCGCAAACCCTACTCCGTGGTCCTCTTTGACGAGATTGAAAAGGCCCACCCCGACGTGCTGAACATCCTGCTGCAGATTCTGGACGACGGCCGCATTACGGATGCCCATGGCCGCACGGTGAACTTTGAGAACACCGTCATCGTCATGACCACCAACGCCGGCAGCAACACCAAGGTGGGCAGCGTTGGCTTCGGCCGTACCGCCAACGAGCAGGGCAAGGAGCGGGCTCTGAAGGCCCTCAACGACTTCCTCCGGCCCGAGTTCATCAACCGGGTGGATGAGATTGTCTACTTCAACCAGCTCACCGAGGAGAACTTCAAGGGCATTGCCGTTCTGATGCTCCGGGAGCTGGCCGGTTCTCTGGCCGAGAAGGGCATTACCTTCACTTGGGAGGAGTCCCTGCTGGACTACCTGGTGAAGAAGTCCTACTCCGCCGCCTACGGCGCCCGGAACCTCCGCCGCCTCATTCAGAAGGAGCTGGAGGACACCATTGCCGTACGCCTCATCGAGGGCTACCAGCACCCGGTCACCCAGATGACCGCTCTGGCCGACCAGGACCAGATTCAGCTGTTGGCCACCTGAATTTTATCCATGCACGGCGGGCGCGCCCGGAATTTCCGGCACGCCCGCCGCTTCTTATGCTGTTTTGTCCTTTTCAGGCTCGGTTGAGGGAAGCAGGGCATTCCATTTTGAAATAAGATTGAATTCCCCCCGGATTTTCGCTAAAATAAAGGTTAGACGTTCTATCCCCCGCAGCATCAATGCTTTTTTCATTCGATTTTTCGGAGCACTGACGGCATACTATCTTGAGGAAGGCGACATTTCTTATGAAGAAAGGCTATCTCTACATCGCGGTGGCGGTGATTCTGTTCAGCTCCTTCGAAGTGGTCCTGAAGTTCATCGCCGGTCAGATTAACTCGGTCCAGCTCACCCTGGCCCGGTTTTCCATCGGCTTTTTGTTCCTGCTGCCCCTGGCGCTGCACACGCTGAAAAAGCGGCAGAAGCACCTGGATGTCAAAACTCTGGGCTACTTCGCTCTTCTGGGCCTTACCGGCATCGCCCTGAGCATGCCTATCCTCCATTTAGCGGTGAACTACACCAATTCCGCCGTGGTGGCCGTGCTCTTCAGCTGCAACCCGGTCTTTGTTACCTTCCTGGCCTTCTTTGTGCTGGGTGAGCCCATTCTGCGGCGCAATATTGCGGCCCTTGTCCTGGAGATTGCAGGTACCATCGCCATCATCAATCCCTTCCACACCCGGCTCAACCTGTGGGGCGTCTTTCTGGCTCTGCTCTCCACCCTGCTCTTCTCCGTCTACGGGGTCATGGGCAAGAAAAAGTGCGCGGAGTACGGCGGTGCCGTGGTGACCTGCTTTAGCTTCCTGTTCGGCAGTCTGATTGTCCTGGTCTTCATTCTCATCACCCATATTCCTGCGGTGGCTCAGGCCCTGATCGACGCCCATCTGCCCGCTTTCGCCAACATTCCCATTTTTGCAGGCTACACCCTGGAAAATCTCCCCTACGTCTTGTTTGTCTCCGCCGGTGTGGCCGGAATCGGCTTCTGCGCCTACTTCCTGGCCATGGAGTACGAGCCCGCCAGCGTGGTCTCCCTGGTCTACTTCTTCAAACCCGCCCTGTCTCCGGTTCTGGCCTGGCTGCTCCACGGAGAGATTGTCTCCCCCAACATGCTGCTGGGCATTGTGCTCATTGTGGCGGGCTCCCTGTGCTCCATCATCCCCGGCATTCTGGAGGCCAAAGGCCACCCCCTGTCCCGGGTATAGGCCTGGACCACTTCTCCATCTTGCATGGAGGACCCGGGAATGATATGATAACAGAAACCGGCAGCGGCCCCGCCGCCGCTTGATTCCATCTACACAAGGAGGACCAGATATGTACGAGCTTTGGAACGCATTGGAAAAGGCCCGGCAGTACCGCTGGGTGGACCTGTCCCACTCTCTGAACAACGAAAGCCCCTATTGGGCTGGCATCCCCGACGGCTCGGTGGAGCTGTCCAAGACCGTGTACGACTGGGGCAACCCCATGCTGGACTGCCTCATCCAGACCTTCAAGTTCCCCGGCCAGTTCGGCACCCACATTGACTTCCCCGGCCACTTTGTTCCCGGCGGACAGCTGTCCCAGGCCTACGGTGTCCAGCAGCTGGTCTTCCCCCTGTGTGTGGTGGATGTCTCGGAAAAGGTGAAGGAGGACGTCCACTACGCCGTCACGGTGCAGGATATCCAGGACTATGAGGCCAAGTACGGCCCCATCCCCGACGGCGCCTTTGTGGCCCTGCGCACCGACTGGGGCCAGCGCTGGCCCAGCATGGACGCCCTGTCCAACTTCGACGCCGAGGGCGGCGAGCACTGCCCCGGCTGGTCCATGGAGGCTCTGAAGTACCTCTACGAGGTCCGCTCCGCCGCCGCCAACGGCCATGAGACCATTGACACCGACGCCTCTGCTCTGGCTGCCGCGGCCGGCGATCTGGCCTGTGAGCGGTATGTTCTGTCCCAGGGTAAGCTGCAGGTGGAGCTGCTGTGCAACCTGGACCAGGTCGCTCCTGCCGGCGCCGTGGTAGTGGTCTCCTATCCCCGCATTGAGGGCGCCACCGGCCTGCCCGCCCGGGTGTGGGCCATTACCCCCTGATTTCTCCAAAATTAAAACGCCCCCGGATTCCGTGGAATCCGGGGGCGTTTTTCTGCTCCGTGATTCTGTTGAACGAGAGCCATCACCGTTCCATGGACCCAATCACGTCCTCCAGCTCCCGCACCAGAGCGCCGTCCCGGACGAATTGGAAGATGGTCTCAATATCCTGACCGAAGAAGCGGTCCTCCTCCGCAAAGGCCACGCTCCGGCGCACAAAGTCGTGCAGCCGCCGGGTGGCCCGGCCCTGCTGCAGCGGCTTGCGCAGGTCAATAGCCTGGAGGGCCACCAGGATCTCAATGGCAACCATGTACTGAAGCTTCCCCACTGCCTCTCCCGCCCGCTTGGCGGCGTTGTAGGCCATGGACACCGGGTCCTCCTGGCCCGCGCAGGTGGAGATAGAGTCCACACTGGCGGGGACAGACAGCAGCTTCAGCTCATTCTGCAGCCCGGCGGCGGTGTACTGGGGGATCATAAAGCCGTTGTTCAGCCCGGGGTTGGTCACCAGGAAGGCGGGCAGCCCGTCGTTCAGGTTCCGGTCCACCATGCGGTTGATGCCCCGCTCCACCTGATTGCCCGCAATGGCGCAGGCCATGGAGATCATATCCGCGTGGGAGCCCACATAGGTGCCGTCAAAGTTTCCGCACATTAGGGCCACGCCGTCCCCGTCCTCCGTGTCAAAGAGCTGAGGGTTGTCGCTGATGGAGTGCATCTCCTCCACAATGGCCCGCTCCGCCTCTTTCAGAAGGCGCCAGACCGAGCCGTGGACGTGGGGCATGGAGCGCAGCACCAGGGCGTCCTGCACCTTGTCGTCCCGGTGGGCGGCACAGATTTCGCTGTCCTCCAGCATCCGAAGCAGGTTCCGGGCGCAGGTCTGCTGCTCCTCGTGGTCCTTGGTGAGGTGAATCCGCTCGTCCAGGGCCTTGGTGGTGCCGTGGAGGGCTTCGTAGCACAATGCCCCCGCCAGCTCCATGTTCTGGGCGGCAATGCGGGCATCATAGATGGCCAGAAGGGCCAGGGCGGTGACCGTGATGGTGCCGTTGAGCATGGTGAGGCCCTCCTTGCACTCCAGCACCAGAGGGGTCAGCCCCTCCTCCGCCAGCACCTGGGCCGCAGGCACCTTTTTGCCCTCCCGCAGTACGCTGCCCTCGCCGATGTAGGCCAGGGCCAGATGGGCCTCCACCCCCAGATAGCCCACCGACCCCTCCGAAGGGGCATAGGGCACGATGTCCCGGTTTAAAAACTGCCGGATGAGCTCCAGAGTCTCCAGGCGGATGCCCGAGTGGCCCTTCCCGGCGTTCAGAATGGTCATGAACATCACCGCCCGGGCCTGCTCCCGGCTCAGAGGCTCCCCCACCGCGCAGGCGTGGGAGCGGACAATATTCCGCTGCAGCGCCCGGGCGTCCTCCTTGGGGATGACGTAGCGCACATTCTCTCCAAAGCCGGTGGTCACTCCGTAGACCGGCCGGTTCTCCTCCAGAAAGCGCTCCACCAGCCGGCGGTTTTTCTGCACCCGCTCACAAAAGGCGGGAGAATAGGTGAGCTCCGCTCCAAACCGGACCACCGCCATAAACTGATCCAGGTCAATTAAGCAGTCATCCAAAACCACGGGATTCGCTCCCCGCGGGTCCTTGTGTGTCTCCATGTCCGCTCCTCCTCGCTGTCATTCCCTCCCGCGCCGCCCCGGCCGGGGCAGCTCTGCGGAGAATCTGGTTCCATCATACCCGCCCGGCCCGGTTCTTGCAAGAGGCGAAAAAAAGAAACTGCTTCGCCTCCAGGGAGACGAAGCAGTTTCGGATAAATCGGGAATTACTCCACCACAGTGATGGAGGTGATGTGGGGGTTGACACCCTCATACCAGTAGAGGAAGCCCTGGGCGTCAATAACCTGGCCAATCTCCAGGGCTTCCACGGCCTTGTAGACCTCCGTGGAGCTGTCGCAGAGGTAGGACTCCACGGTGAAGGTGTAGGTCTGGTCGCCCCCAGCGACATTGAAGTACAGGTCATCCCCCTGGGTACCGGAGCCGTCCCAGTTGTAGAGGAAGGGCACGTCGTTGCCGGCGTCGTCCTGACCGGCGGCCACCACGGTGAGGCCCTTGAAGTCCACCAGCTGGTTCTGGTGGTTGATGAGCTCGTCGGTGCCCAGCAGGGAGGTCACGTCCAGAGGCTCAGCAACAAAGGTGTCGCCCTCCACAATCTCAAAGGTGCCGTCCATAATCTCGATCTCACCGGACCACTCGGCCTTGTAGCCGGTGACACGGATGCAGGTACCGGGGACCAGCTTATCGTAGTCCTCCTGGGAGCAGACCATGTTATACAGGAAGTAGGCGCCGTCCTCATCCTGAGCATAGACGGTGGCCTTGTCCTCCCACCAGGACTGCTTGGCCTGAACATAGGCCTCGATGGTTACCTGCTCGTCCACAGCGGCGGCCATATACTCGTCATAGCTCATCACCTGGGCATCGGTCTGGGAGTCGTCGGCCTGAGAACCATCGGTCTGGGAGCCGCTTCCAGAGGCGGAAGAGGACTGGGAAGCGTCGGACTGGCTGGCGTCATTGGAGCCGGCACAACCGGCCAGGGAGCAGACAATGCCCAGCGCCAAAAGCAAGGACAGAAGCTTTTTCATGAAATTTTCCTCCTTTTTTCTTGGGAACACTTGCGGAATGCCGGACAGGAAGGGACCGGAAGGGGCCGAGGCACACAGCCGTTCCATTCCTCTCTCAGCAGACTTCATTATAGCGCAAATCCACCCAAAATCAACCATTCGCCGGGGTAATCATCCATTTTTGTGCAAATGAGCCCGTTTTTCGCGTCCCCGGCTCCACTGCAGTGCCAGATACCCCAAAATGAGAACCCAGGCGACCGCCAGTCCCACCAATAGCGCCACCGCCGTCCCCGGCAGGGGCCCAAGATCCGCCTCTCCCCCGGAGGGCGAAATGGAATCCAGATGGTAGAGGGCCTGGGTATCGCTATACAGGGTCTCCAGGAAGGCGTCATCCACCGTCTGGCCCCGGCGCACCGCCTTGGTCACTCCCTCGATAAGCTGGCCCGCCGCATCCCGCAGGGAGGCCGAGCCGTTAAAGACCGGGGTGATGAAGGTGTCGTCCATGTGGCTGAGCAGCAGCTGCACCGCCTGAAGCTTCACATCATAGTAGGTGTCGTTGTCCTCCCCCGCCCGGGACAGGTAATCCTGGTACTCCGGGCTCTCCTGGGCCTTGGTGGTCACCGGCACATATCCCTCGGTCTGGGAGTAGGCAATCTGCACCTCGTTGGTAAGCAGGTACTGGGTGAACAGCCAGGAGGCCAGCACCTCCTGGGGATCCTCCTTATTGAAGATACACACCGAGGGGCCCTGGGAGATCATCTGGGGGTTGTCCGGGTCAAACTGAGGCACGGGCAGCACCGCTGTCTCAAACTGCGCAATCTCCTCCTCGGCAATGTCCACCAGCGGGGCATCGCTGCCCATCCAGGTGGACCCGGCGGTGGAGTCCACCGCAAAGACACACTGTCCGGCGTTGAGGAAGTTGGCGGGGTAGCCGGAAATCTTAAAGGTGGAGAAGGCGCCGGCGGCGGTGTTCTCCCCGATGGTCTTCAGAAGCTGGGTGGTAGTGTCGTTAAAGAGCTGGATCACCCCTGTCTGGGTGGAATATCCCGCATCCTTCTGCTTCAGCATCTGGATCATCATGTTGTCGGTGGACTTGTAGAGGAAGGGGATCATCACCTGCTGTCCGTTGAGGACGTAGGTGCCGTCGGCGTTCTGCTCCGCCGCCGCCCGGGAGACCTCCCACACAAAGTCCCAGGTGAGCACCTCGGGCAGCTCATATCCCAGGGCCTCCACATAGGTCTTGTTCACGTAGCAGGCCTCGGTGGAGCGCATATAGGGCAGGGCATAGTAGTGCCCCTCCAGCCGGCACTCCTCCAGGAACTGGGGTACAATCTCCTCCTGTGATGGGGCGTCAAAGCGCACCTCGCTCCCTCCCAGGCCGTAGTTCCCGTCGGCCATCAGCCCGTCCAGGGGGACCACTACGTTGTCCCCGGTGAGGTAGGTGGCGATGTGGTCGGGGTAGGTGATGCACACGTTGGGCGTGGTCTGGGTGGAGATGTTGGTGATGACATCGTTATAGATGTCCCCGTAATTGGTGTAGAGCCGCAGGGTGACGGTGATGTTGGGATAGAGGGCCTGAAAATCCTCGATGGCTTTTTTATAGATGTCGGTCTGGCTCTTGTTGGTGTCGTTCTTGGCCCAGAAGGTGATTTCATAGCTCCGGCTCTCGTCAAACTCCTCCGGCACCGAGAACGCCGCCTGCTCCTGTCGGCCGTGGCAGCCCGCCAGCAGGCCCAGAACCGCCGCCAGCAGGCAGGCGGCAGCCAGAATACGTCTCACGCTTCTCATCCCTTCATCCCTCCTCTGGACACGCCCTCCATGATCTTCTTTCTAAAAATCAGAAAGAGCACGATGAGCGGCACCGAAATGACCACCACGGCGGCCATCATGGCGGGGATGTTCTCCCGGCCGAAGCCGTTTTCCCGGATCTCCTGGATGCCGTTGGACACCAGGAAGTAGGCCTGGTTGTCGGTGATGAGCCGGGGCCAGACATAGGAGTTCCAGCACTCAATGATCTTCAGAATGGTGATGGTCACCAGGGTGGGGCGGCAGATGGGGATCATCACCTTCCACAGGTACTTGAGGTCGGAGGTGCCGTCCACCTTAGCCGCCCGGTAGAGCTCGTCGGGCACCTGTTCAAAGCTCTCCTTCAGCAGGTAAATATAAAAGACCGACGTGATGGAGGGCAGAATGAGGCCGGGGAAGCTATTGCGCAGGTCCAGGTTGGTGATGGTCACAAAGTTGGTGATGACCACCAGCTCGCTGGGAATCATCATCATGGACAAAAAAAGGGCGAACAGCAGGTTTTTGCCCTTAAACTCCAGGCGGGCAAAGGCATAAGCGGCCAGGGTGCTCACCACCACCATAATGGCGGTGGTAATGACGGAGAAAATCAGGGTGTTCAGCAGATAGCCCCCCAAGGGCACGGCGGTAAAGGCCTCCCAGTAGTTTTCCAGGGTGGGAGACAGGATAAAGAACACAGGGGTATGCTCCGAGTTGTAGGAGCCGTAGCTCTTGAGGGAGGTGAGCACCATCCAGTAAAAGGGGAACAGCACCACCAGGGCCCAGATGGTCAGCCCCACATAGGTCACCGCCCGCAGTCTGCGGCTGCGGCGGAAGGCAGAGCGCTCCAGGCGCTCAAAATCAGCATGTTGTCTCATGGCGCACCTCTCAGGTCCAGTGCTGACGACGGCTCACCAGCAGATTGATGCAGGTGATGGTCAGCACAATCACAAACAGCACGAAGGCCGCCGCCGAGGCGTAGGAGGGGTAGCCGCCGCTGCTGCCGTAGAGCATGTCGTACACATAGCCCACGATGGTGTTCATGCCCGCCGCGTTCAGGTCGGTGCCGAAGAGGGCCACCGCGTCGCTGTATGCCTTGAAGGCCCCAATAAAGCCGGTGATCACCAGATAGACCAGCATGGGAGCAATCATGGGCAGGGTGATGCGGGTGAAGGTGCGCAGCCGGGAGGTACCGTCCACCCGGGCGGCCTTGTAGTAGTCGGGATTCACCGAGGCCAGGGCGCTGGTGAGCACCAGAATCTTAAAGGGCATGACCACCCACACGGTGTAGAAGCACAGCACAAACATCTTTGCCCAGTAGGGACCGTCAATAAAGTCCACAGGCCCCTGTCCAAACCAGGCCAGCACCAGGTTCACCAGGCCGTCGGTGTACTCGGTCTTCTGAAAGAGCACCATGAATACCAGGCCCACCGCCAGGGTGTTGGTGACGTAGGGCAGGAAGTAGACGGTCTGGTAGAGCTGCCGCAGGGGGCGGATGGAGCTCAAGCCCGTGGAGATCACCAGGGCCAGGCCGGTGGACACCGGCACGGTGATGATGACCAGGATGAAGGTGTTTTTCAGCGCCTGGAGAAAGTAGGGGTCGTGGAGGACATACTGGTAGTTGTAGGTGCCCACGCCGAAGTAGGTCTGGGAGGCAAAGTTGAAGCCCTCCTCCAGGGAATAGATAAACACGTCAATGAGGGGGTAGACCAGGAAGGCCCCCAGCAGCACCAGAGAGGGCAGCAGGTAGAGCCAGGCCTTTTTCTGATTCATTGTCCCGCCTCCCGTCCGCTTCCAGCGGCCACGGGGATGCGCACCTCGCTGTCCCGGTCAAAGAGGAACACCTTGTCCGGCCGCAGGGCAAAGCACACCTGGGCGGCGGAGGCGTCCACCTCCTGCTCCGAGCGGATGATGGCCCGCACCGCTCCGTTCTGGCTGGCGGGATGGGTGCACACAATGCTCACGTCCCGGCCCAGCACCTCCACCCGGCTGAGGGCGCAGCAAACCGGCCCGTCCGCCTGGGGCAGGAAGCCCTCAGGGCGCACGCCCACCCAGACAGCCCGGTCCGACACCCCGGGGGTGTCCAGTACCGGCTGGCCGTCCAGCAGCAGCTTCCCCTGCCGCACCTCACCGGCAAAGACGTTGATGGGGGGTGTGCCCAGGAATTTGGACACAAACAGGCTGGCCGGATCGTCGTAGACCTGCTGGGGCGCTCCCTCCTGCATGAGCACGCCGCCCTTCATCACCACAATGCGGTCGGAGATGCTCATGGCCTCCTCTTGGTCGTGGGTGACAAAGAGGGTGGTAATGCCCGTCTTTTTCTGAATCTTGCAGATCTCCTCCCGGGTCTGAAGACGCAGTCTGGCGTCCAGGTTGCTCAGCGGCTCGTCCAGCAGCAGCACCCGGGGCATCTTTACCAGTGCCCGGGCGATGGCCACCCGCTGCTGTTGTCCGCCGGAGAGCTCCTTGGGACGGCGGTCCAGCAGCTCCTCAATCTGCACCAGGGCGGCGGTCTCCAGGGCCCGGCGGCGCATCTCCTCCCGGGAGGGCCGGGCCTCCCCCTTCAGATTTTCCAGGGGGAACAGGATGTTCTGCAGCACCGTCAGGTGGGGGTAGAGGGCGTAGTTCTGAAACACCATGCCCACGCCCCGCAGCTCCGGGGGCAGGGCGGTCACATCCTCCTCCCCAAAGAAAATCTGTCCGGAGGTGGGCTTTTCCAGCCCGCAGATCATATTAAGGGTGGTGGTCTTTCCGCAGCCTGAGGGCCCCAGCAGTCCAACCAACGTTCCATCCGGAATCTCAAAGCTGAGATTCTCTACCGCGGTCATCTCACCCCGGGCCCTCTTTCCCCGGTTGGGAAACCGCTTGGTGAGATTCTGCAACCGGATTTTCATTCCACAACATCTCCCTGTGAAAGCGTTTTGATCCGTATTATTATAGCGGATTTTTTCCTTTGCCACAAGGTTTTCCCTGGCCGCGCCCACTCCCCAGGACGCGTTGACAAGCCTATGCCGCCCGTCTATAATGATATATATACCCCCCGACGGTATGGAGGAATCACCATGAGACAATGTATGGATGCCGAAAATCTGCACCGCAGGCTCAAAAAAATCATCGGTCAGGTCCAGGCCATTGACCGGATGGTGGACGAGGACGTGCCCTGCGAGGATGTTCTGGCCCAAATCAACGCGGCCAAATCCGCCCTTCACGGCTGCGGAAAGGTCGTCCTGGAGGGACATATCAAGCACTGCGTCCGGGACGGCATTGAGCACGGCGATGCGGACAAAACCATTGAAAGCTTTACCAAAGCGGTGGAGCGTTTCTCCAATATGAGCTGACCGGATACCGCAAAAGCAGCCCTGTGGGCTGCTTTTTTGTTTTTATTGTGACGAGAGAATCAAAACCGGGGAGCCCTGCTGTGCAGGGCTCCCCGGAAGGATATCGTTCGCCAGGTTTTATAACCTTGTACCGCTTCCCTGCCGTTCCGCCGGGCACGTCTCATGCCCATGCCGGGCCGAACGCAGGCGGTACCATCCCGCGCCGAACACAACGTTCACGCAGCGGCCTGTCACCGGATTCCCCAGCAGAAGCAGCAACCCTGCCCACGCCAGCAGCACCTGCCACGGCCTGGCCAGCAGCCAGGGGTACTTCAGGCGGAACAAGTGGAAGAAAAAGCCGTGGAGCAGGTAGATGGGCAGGGTATTCTGCCCCAGCGTGGTAATCACCGGAATTCTGCATTTCAGGCAGGAAGCCAATCCGAAAAACAGGAGGAAAATGATACCGGCGGCACAGCACATGATAAGTCCCCGGGCCTGCCACCCGTACTGCAGCTCCTCATATCCATAGGCGCCCAGCATCATTTTTGCGGAAATGCCCTGGCGCAGCATCAGCCACTCCAAAACCACACAGCCCAGGGCCACCAGGCCCAGGACAGCACCTTTGAACCCCCGTCCCATTCCTTCCCAGCGCGCCCGCAGGCCGTCCGCCCGTCTGAAATAGTACCCCAGCAAAAACCAGGGCTGGAAAACTACGATCCGTGAGGCGCTCCACTGGTAGTCAATGCTCTTGTCAAAGCCCACCAGCAGCGCCAGAACCACCGACACGGCCACCATTATCCCCCGCCCCGCAGAAGAAGGGGTGTCGTACACCGGCAGCAGGAGGGTGTAGACGGCGAGGACAAAGAGATACCACAAAATCCAGTAGGGTCTTGAAAACTGCACGTGGACATAGGGGTCGCCCAGCCACTCTACAAAGGAGGTATAAAGCCACTGGAAAACCAGGTAGGGCACCGCCATGCCGAAGATCCATTTGATTCGGTCAAACCGGGCAAACATCCCGCTGAGAAACAGGAAGGCAGGCATGTGGAAGGAGTAAATGAGCTCATAGAGAAGCTCCCGGCGGGGAAACTCCCCCGCAATCTCCAGCAGATGCCCCAGCACCACCAGGGCAATCAGCAAAAAGCGCAGATTATCATACTGATATTCCCGTGTTTTGATGGCCACTGCACCTCTTTTCCGGCAATCTTATGGGGAAATCCAGGCTAGAATACCACGTTTTCCTCTGCTCTGCAAGTGAAAAAGCCGCCCGACCAGACCAGTCGGGCGGCTTTTCTCTGTATGTTTTCTTTCGCTGGCTCCCTCAGCCTCTTTCTTGGTGAGCCGCACTGCAGCTCATCCCTCTGACGGCTCCGGGCCGTCCTGCTTTTCCCCTTCCAGGCCATTTTCCCAGGTGAACCGCGCTCCGCAGCAGGGGATCAGCATCAGGCTGGTATTGCCCAGATTCAGCACATCGTAGGCCTTCATTTTCATATTGGACAGCACCACCTCGTCGTTGAGGTAGCAGAGCTCCCTGGATTCTCCGGTGGACACAATAAACTGACGCCCGCGGGGTTCGTAGATCACGGAGGCGTGCTTAAACCGGGAGACGCTGTGGTCGGCGCTGAGGACCACATCCATATTGGCGGCCCGGCCAATGAAGTTGCGCCCGGACTTCAGCTTGAAGCTCTCTCCCTTGTACTCTCCCTCGATGCACACCAGCCAGCCTACCACCGGCTCCACGCCAATCACCCTGGAATAGTAGCCCACGGTGCAGTTGTCCTCCTCTTCCTCGGGAAGGGGCTGGGCCGGAGCAGCAGGCTGCGGCTGCACCGGAGCAGCAGGCGGTGTCGGGACATCCTGGGCCTGCGGCTGAGTGGGCACCGCGGGCTCAGCCGCGGGCTGGGCAGCCGCAGGTGCGGGCTGGTTCATCTGGGCACAGTAGGGGCACTGCTCCCCGCTGGCGTCCTTGTCATAGAAATGGCCCTTTTCACAGCGCACTAAATTCATTTTTCTCGCTCCTTACTGATATTGAATTACCACCGCCGACGCATTGTCGGCCGTCTTTCCCTTGGCTTCCAGATAGGGCAGCACCGCCCGGGTGAGGTCAGTGGACCCGTTCTCCAGCCCCATCAAAAGGTCCAGCAGCTCCGGTTGGGACATCAGCTCATAAAAGCCGTCGCTGCACAAAATAAGCCTGTCCCCTACGGTCCACGAAAGGTCTGCCTGGACATCCACATAGCGCAGTCCGCCGCAGCCCAGATAGCTGAGCAGGGCCCGTCCCCTGGGCAATTCAGCACTGTACTCCTCTGGGGAGAGCTCCCCCGCCTGCAGGGCCTCATCCAGCTCCAGCCGGTAATTGTGCAGCCGGTTGAGCCAGGTCAATTCGCCTCCCCGCACAAGGCCGATGCGGCTGTCCCCCACCGAGAGCCAACCCAGACGGTCGTCCTTCACCACCGCCGCCACAATGGTAGTGCCTCCGTCCAGAGGCTGTCCGTCCGCCCCCTTGAGGGCGGCCACCTGGCCGTCCAGCCTCCGGGCAATCCGCTCCAAATCCCGTGCGTCCCCGGGCAGCGCCTGCTCGCAGGCCCTCAAAAAGCTGTCGCAGGCTGTCCGGGAGGCCTCCGCCCCTCCGTTTAGCCCGCCCATACCGTCGCAGACTGCCGCCGCGAAAGCGCCGTTGGGCAGCAGGCGGTAGTCCAGGGCATCCTGCTGGGTCTTCCGTCCCCCCAGCATGGAGACGGCGGACACCACCAGCCGGGGGCGCGGAGGGGTGGTATCCACCGGTGCCCCGGCGGCGGGTCCTTCCTCTGCCGGCAGATTTTTCTTTTTTCTTCCGAAGCCCAGCCTCACCCTATCGCCCCCTTTTTCTCCACTATACCAGAGCGTCTGAAAAACGGGGGTAAATGTTATTTGTAACAGGAGAAGTGTCATTTGTTGCAAGTTCTGCCCTCTGTCCCCCGGAGAACTATAATAAAACAAAACGCAGTGTTTGTTTTCTATCAGGGAGGGACTGAGCTTGCCCGTGGAGGTTCTATTATTTACGCTTATATTCATATCCACCTGCGTATTTCATTTGCTGCCGGGCGTGGTGCTGCTGCGCCGCCGGGACTGGGGCTGGGCCGTGGGCTGCCTGACTTTGGGCGCGGCTGGTATTCTGCTGTTTATCCCCTGGGTGGCGGCGGTGATTCTTGCGGCCCGGCGGACCCGGTTCACTCCTCTGAGACACGGCAGCCCCGTGCCCACCCTGTGCCGTATCCTGGGTGTGGCGCTGGTCATTTTGGCCGGAGTGTTCATTTGCTGGGGTCTGCGGGATTACTGGCAGGCGACGGATCTCTCCATGAAGGACTTCTATGCCGATGTCATCATCAATTCCCTCGTGGGCTGTGTGGGACTGCTTGTGGTGGGAATTTTTCTGCTGGTTGTCCCCAGCCTCCGCGGCAAGGGGATGTGGGGCGGACTCATCGCTGTCCCTGCACTGCTGATGCGTTCCGCGGCCGTAAACATTGCGCCCAGTATCCTGATCATTCTGATTTTGGTGCTGCTGGCCGCCAGCCTCGGAACTTCTGTCGTGGTTCTTCGCCACACGGTTCCTCCGGGACCGGATTCCACTTCCGTTCCCACAGCAGCCCCCTCTATCGCCCACTCAGACACCGTTTCAGCCGCTCCCACTGACACCGGTTATTCTGTCTCCCAACCCAAAGCCGCCCCCGCGGCGGCTCATCTGTGCTGCATATCCGGCCAGTACGCCGGGGCGGACTTTCCTCTGGCCGACGGGGAGCCCCTGTGTCTGGGCAGCAGCCCTGAGCTGGCTCACCTGGTTTTTTCCCAACGTGAGATTGCTCCGCTCCACGCTGAGATCACCTATCAGCAGAACTCCGGCACTTGTCTTCTGGCTCACCTGGGGCCCGTCTTTCTCAACGGGCGGGCGCTTCCCCAGATGTGCGAGCTGCATAACGGAGACACCATTTCCTTTGGCTCCCCCAAACAGGGCTTTCAGATACAAATATAGAAAAACGCCGCTTTCCACCCAGGGAAGCGGCGTTTCTATGCTTCGGATGTATGGCCTGGCTCCAGAGCGGAGCGCAGCTGCTTCAAATAGGGGCGGCTGACGGGGAGCGAGCACCCCCGGGCCAGGGTCAGGCTGGTACTGTCCAGCTGCCGGATGTACTGGAGGTTGACCAGATAGCTCTGGTGGCAGCGGAGAAAACCGGAGGGAATCAGCAGCTCCTCCAGCTGATCCAGCCGCCCGTAAAATTCTACCTGCTCCTCCCCCAGGTGGGCTACAATCTTCCGCCGCTGGCTCTCCAGATGGGAAATTTGATGGAGCGGAAGCTGGACACTGCGGCGCTGAATGCTCACGTTGAGAAAATCCGCCGGACGCCGGAGCCGCTCCTCCACGTAGCGGCCCACCGTCTCCTGCAGCCGGGCCAGGGGAACCGGCTTAACCAGAAAGTCAAAGGCGTGGTAGCGGTAGCCCGCCCCGATGTACTCCGCCGCCCCGGTGAGAAAGATAATGTCGGTATTGGGTGAGCGGTAGCACAGCCGGCCCGCCGTCTCCAGTCCGTTGAGCGCCCCCTCCAGGCGGATTTCCAAAAACACTAGCTGGAAGGCGTCCGCCTCCCCTTGCCGCTCCAGCAGGGCTTCCCCGCTGGAAAAGCAGGCAAAGCGGTAATCCCCACTGTCAAACAGCAGCTTTTCCAGGGCGTCGCACAGAGCGGCCCGGTGGCCGGCGTTGGGGTCGCAGACCGCGATGTGAAGCACGTCCTTCTCTCCTTCCTCCAAACAAATAAAAGGGAACAGGCAGTCTGCCTGTTCCCTTTTATTCTAGCGGAGTATGCCCCCACCGCAAGATGTGACGAAAATTGTGCAGGAAACACGCCCTGGTTTTGTCACAGTCTTTCCTCAGCGCCAGGGGGTGAGTAGATCTCCTTCGTCGTAGACAGACAGAGTCATATCCTCTTCCAAGAGGGCCGTGCTGGAGAGATGCCACAGGCCGCACAGGTTGGTCAGCTGCCCGTTGGATACGATGTACCGGTCCGCCGGCTTGCGGACAATGCTGGCCCGGTCAAACTGAGACGCCTGTATGATGGTCTCCAGGTCGTTCCCTGTGGGACGGTCGGGGTTCATCCATTGGCCCGGCAGTCCAGGCTCAATAAGTCCGATATCCTCCAGTTCTTTCATATAACAGTTCCGGTAATTATGCACCCGGTCCTGATCCGGGATATCAGAGGAACCTTCAAATACGTAGCTCTCCAGCTGCACCCAGCCGTCGGAGTCCACAAATCCGCTTTGACACAGCGCATCCATGGCTCCGCTGCCCACCGCATCATAGCAGTAGAACGCACCGTGGAAATCGTGGCATTCCACACCCCCTGTCACCTCCAGTGCTCCCTGATAGCTGATGCGCAGAACGCCGAAGACACAGTCGTTCATCTCCCAGCTGTAGGTGAGGTACAGTCCGGTCTCCCCATTGTCAAAGGTCCCCCGGGCCAGGTGGATCGCGGATTGCGTAAGGGAGTTGGTCAGGGCGTTGAACCGGAAGGACTTCTCGCCCACCGGAACAGCCTGCTCTGCCGCTCCGTCCCACTCATAAACGGTCAGGAAGCACTGGGTCTCACCCCAGCCCTCGTCGCTCCCCGCCTCCGTCTCCAACCGGACGGTGAGCAGCTCCTCCTGCCCGTCCCCATCGTAGTCAAAGATGTCCGCCCCCAGAAGGCCGGTGAGCCGGGCCGGGTCCACCAGCTCTTCCCCGCCGCCGTAGCCGGTCACCTCGGGATAAACCTCTTCCCCCAAGGGGATGACGCCATACTGCCCGGTCAGCTGGGCAAGGGCGTCCGAAAAATCCGCTTCCGCCGGTTCCACCTGGTCCATAACGGTTTCAACATACTCCCAAAGGGCCGGGAGATCCTCTTTCAGCTGATTCAGCAGGTCTCCGGTGACATCCAGGATATTGTTCAGATCCAGCTCGATCTCGTTTACCGTTTGGTCGGGATCATCCTCCAGCCAGGCGCGAACCGTGCCGCACCAGCGCAGCTGGCCCTCCGCCTTGACCAGCACCGTGGTCTCGGCAGGATAGGGCCGCAAGTCATCGGCGCCCCGGAAGCTGCAGTCGCCCTCTCCGTCGGTGACCACGCTCTGAACTCCGTCGAAGAAGCCGTGACAATAGATTACCTCCGCCCCCTCCACAGGCTCACCGGTCGCTGCGTCTGTAAGCTGGATTTTGGTAAGCAGTTCCTCGCTTTTCTTCTCCATCAGGGCCCGGACGGCGGCGCCAATATTCAACATGGGGTAGGAGCCCTCACTGCCCATAAAGGGGTGACCGTTGTCCTTGGTGCCTTCGGCCATCACCTCGTTGCTGTTTACCAGCAGATCCCACACCTCACGCGCGGTCAGAGCCGGGTCCATGGACCAGAGCAGCGCGGCCGCGCCGGTGACCATGGGAGCGGCGGCAGAAGTGCCGTAAAAGTTTTCGTTATAATCACTGCGGTTTGCACCGGTGGTATAGAGCTCATCCCCCGGCGCGCAGAGATCCACCTCCGGACCATAGCTTGAATAGCTGGTCATCATATAGTTGCCGTCCTCCGTGCGCTTATTTTCCACAGCCCCCACGACCAAAATCCGGTGTTCCACCTCCGTATAATCCACACTGTGGTGCCCATTGGGGAACATCTGCTGGTAGAACTCCTGGGTGATACCGGCAAAATACCCCGTTTCCGTCGACAGATTGGGTATCTTGCCGTTATCCACACCGTTGCCTGCACTCTGCACGATCAGGAACTGCTTTTCGGCCAGAATCAATTGCATCATCATAATCAGAGAAGCGCGGGTCGAGTCATAGATCGACTGCGCTATGTAATCCGCCAGCTCCTGCAAGCCATACCCCTCATATTTTTTGTCCTCCGCATCCTTGAATTTATCCTTCCAAAAGGCATTGTACGAAACATCATTGATGCCGAACGAACAGTTCAGCACCTGAACTCCCTGTTCCACCATGCATTTGACAACCTCGAACAGCTGTGGGGTACCCAGCAGAATAGCAGCGCTGTCGCCCTTGGGGCTCCAGTCCGCACAGTACACCCGTAACTGGTGGTATGGTCCGCTGGCGATACCCCGCAGACCAATGTCGTTGTCCGCTGCCGCAATGATTCCGGCCACTGCTGCACCGTGGTCGGTAACGGTATTGGACTCATAACCGGGCAGCATCTGGATGATGGTATTCCCTTCCAGGTCCTCATGGTCCAGACAAAAGCCGGAATCGATAATGCCCACCGTTACATCATGGCACCACTGCTCATACTGCCAAGCGGTGTACGCACCGATGGCTTCCGCCCCCCAGTTGCTGCCGGAGGGGTTGGCCTCATCAGGCGCAGTTCCTCCCGCGGCCCAGGGGTTCGTGTCCGGCTCAGTGGCTGGGGTCACAGAGGTGGAAGCCACGAATGCGGGGGTTTCACAGCTCACATCCAGTATGCCATCCGCCTGCCGCAGTTCCTGTGCCACCTGCTCCAGTTCAGAATAGCTTTCGGTCTCCACATATAGCTGTACCAGATTCAAATCTCCGCACACATCGCTGACCACTGTACCGTCTGCCTGCTCAGCCAGTTTCTGCTTTTCCCGGCGGGTGAGGACGTGCTCCGGAAAGATATTGATAAGCCCTGGGACATACAGAGTTTTGGCCTCCAGATCGACCTCCACATCGTCCAGAGTATATGAATATGTAAAATCCCCGTTGGCATGGACGGAAATCTGCTGGGCAAATTCCTCCGGCACCTCCACGTGGGGGTCTCCGCTCCCCATCAAAGCCGGCAAAAACAGCTCCGCGGCCAGCCCAACCAGCAGCAACACAGCCGCTGCGGTGACTCCCAGCGCAAACCGGTTGTTTTTCATGGCTCATTCCTCCCAATGCAACGTTTTCCACTGTCTCCAGTATAGCGGCAGCAAGCTCTACTCCGGCGACATTGCCAAAGTTAACAAAGAGGCTGTAACAATTCACGTCGGTTTCGGTGCAAGGAACTGTGACAAAATTTGTGACGGATTTGACCCATATTTAGCCACGGATTTCCCGCCGCAGTTTCGCCAAATGAAACCTGAAAATGCTATAATAATCTTAATTGCACATGCGAATTCCTCAGAACGGGAGGGTATATCATGTCAAAGTTTGCCGTCTACTTAAAGGAACTGCTGGACCAGCGGGGAGAGCCCATTGCCCGGGTGGCAAAAAACACCGGACTGGAACGCACCTCCATCCACAAGGCTCTGAAGGATGAGCGGCTGCTGCCCTATACCGCCCTGAAAAAGCTGAGCCAATACCTCCAGCTGACCCTGTCTCAGACCCGGGAGCTGAACCTTTACTATGAGATTCTCCTTCAGGGCGAGGACGCCTACCGGGTGCGGGAGGCCATTGGCGAGCTGCTCTCCTCCCTGTCACAGCTCCACTTCTCCTGCCGGGAGCTCTACGCTGAGCCGGATTTGCCCCAGCCGGGTTCCTTCCCGGAGTTTGTCTACGGCCGCCCCCAGGTGGAGGCCGCGCTTCAGGCCGTTCTGGCCTGGGAGACCGCAGACGGCAAATCCCCCACCCTGACCCTGTATCTGCCGCCGGACGGGTCTGAGGCCACCGGCCTGTTCCGTCTTTGGCGGGCAGGCCGGAAGTTTATTGCCCGCCAGATTATGGCCTTTCTCCCGGAGCACCTGGGGGTGTCCTCCCGGCTGGCCAATCTGCGGCTGCTCCGCAGCCTGCTTCCCCTCTCCCTGGCCTCCGCCGGGCAGTATTATGCCTATTACTACTTTGAGCACTCCTCCTCTCCCGCCTCCATGGACCCCATGCCCTACTTTATTGTCACCCCCCACTGTCTTATCCGGCTGGACAGCCAGCTCTCTGCCGCCCGGTTCGAGGCATCCCCTCAGATGATTCAGCTTTATGAGAAGCACTTTTCCCGGCTGATGGGGGAGTGTCAGCCCCTCAACTCCTACTCCAATGACCTGGAGCACATTCTGGACTCCTACATGAAGGCAACCGACACAGACAGCTACTACACCATGATGACCCAGCCCTGTCTGGGCCGCTACTATACCCGCGCCCGCATTCAGCGGCACTTCCGCCCGGAAATTCCCAACCGGGAAGCCCTGGTGGACCTGAGCGACCAGCGCTTTGCCCGTCTGCGGCAGCTGGAGGGCGACTACTACACAATTTTCACGGAGAAGGGCCTGCGGGAACTGGCCCACACCGGAATCGCGGCCGACCTCCCCCCCGAGCTGGTCATTCCCATCGACCGCCAGACCCGCATTGAACTACTGACAGCCTTCCGGACCGATCTGCAAACAGGACGGATCCACGGCTGTATCGCGGATATGGAGCAGCTGCCCATTCCTCCCTATCTCACCCTGACCTGCGACCCCAAATTCGGTGTCCACCTCTATGCCACCCAGGGCTTTATCGGAGGGGCATACGCCTGCAATCTGCACATTGAAGAGAGCGGCATCGGACAGGCCTTCTCCGCCTTTATCCGCGCTCTGCCGGAGAGCAAATATGTCTACCCCGCCCAGCGCACGGTGGAGCTGGTGGATGAATTGCTGCGGGAGCTGGAAGAAGAAAAGGAGTCGAGCCTGTCATGATAGACATCCATCACCTGTGTCCGGGGTGCATGGGGAACTGGCCGGATCCGGCTGTCCCCTGCCCCCGCTGCGGTTTCTCCTGGGAAGAGCTGCCTCCTCCGGGCCGCGCCCTGCCCCCCTTCACCATTCTGGCGGGGCGGTATCTGCTGGGCACCAGGCTGGGGGCCGGCGGCTTCGGCATTACCTACCTGGCTATGGATCTGAATGAGGAGGCTCCAGTCGCCATCAAGGAGTTCTTCCCCAACAGCCTGGCCAGTCGGGAGGACAAGCAGGTCCTTCCCCTGCCCGGGGAGGAGGGCCGCACCTTCCGGGAAGCGCTGCGCGCCTTCCGCCGCGAGGGGGAGCTGATGGCCCGCTTCCGCGGAGTGAAGGGCATCGTGTCCTGGCGGGATACTTTAGAGGAGAACGGCACCGCCTATCTGGTCATGGACTATGTTCCCGGGGAGACCCTGATGCGCCGCATGCGCCGCACCGGGGCAGTGTTTTCCCAGCGGGAGGCCCTGGACCTGATGGGCCCCATTCTGCGGGCGGTGGACGCCATGCACCAGCAGCATGTGCTCCACCGGGACATCAGCCCGGAGAACCTGATCTTAAAGCCCGACGGCACCCTCACTCTCATCGACTTCGGTGCTGCCCGGGAATTTGACCTGGAGGAAGAGGAGAATCTCACCGTCATTCTCAAGCGCGGCTACGCCCCGGAGGAGCAATACCGCTCCGGAAGCCGCCAGGGGCCCTGGACTGACCTTTACGCCTGCTGCGCCGTCCTCTACCAGATGGTCAGCGGCATCCGCCCCCAGGATGCCCACCAGCGCCGTGAAAAGGATCTGCTCATTCCCCTGGACGAGCTGGAGGGGGTGGAGGTCACTCATGGCTTCGCCCGCGCGGTGGAAAAGGGGCTCACCGTTCACGCCACCGAGCGCTATCCCTCCATCCGGGCCCTGCTTGAGGACTTGGAGCTGGGAACGCCGGAGGTGTCCGTCCCACCTGTCCCAAAGCCGGAAGCACCGCCGCCTCCCCCACCCAAAGAGGACGCTGCCCCGCCTGCCTCCTCCCCCGAACCGGAGAAGGCACATGGGGATGAGCCGGGCCCCTCGCCCAGGGAACTTGCTTTTTCCCGCGCCGCCAGCTTTTCTCCTCCGCCGCCCAGGAAAAAGCCGCCCCTGTGGGCCTTGGCCGGGGCGGCTGTGCTGGCTCTGGGGCTTGTGATTTTCCTGGGGCGCTCCCTCAAGTTCGGCGGTGACACCAACGCCGTCCCCGATGAGCTGCCCGATATCTACGGAAACCTGCGGGAGGACGGAACCACCTGGGTGGAATGTGAATCCCAGGAGTATCAGGGAGAAGCGGATCTATCCAACGGGCTGATTCAATGGAACCTCCAGAGTCAGTCCGAAACAGAGTGGACCTTCTCGGAAACTGGGACGGAAAGAGCAACAACTCGCAGCACCGAGGAATACCCGGACAGCATGGAAAAGGTCTACACCTATGACACACAGGGGCAGCTCGTCTCGGTGTACGCAGGCCCCCTTCTTCTGGAGGAGCACCAATACGATTATGATGAACACACCAGGACCTCCGCCACATACAACGAAGACGGCACTTTGACCAGCATCACGACCACACAGTACGATAACAGCGGCCAGTACAGCAACGGTCATATTCGGGATTACGCTGCGGAGGAATATGACCCAGAGACGGGCGCGGTGTGCGCGTCGGAGACCATTACGTTTCACGCCTACGATGACGTCTCCTATGAAGCGGACAGCGTTAGAAGTACCGCAGACGGTTCCGATCTCACCCAGGTATATACTCGCTTTCGCAACGATGATCAGCCGTTGGAAGAGACGACAACTTCGGAGGACAGCTCGGGATGTTACACGCAAACATCCACCTACACCTATGACAGCGACGGAAACTGCCTATCAAAAGTCAGAGTCATGACAGAGGAGGTTGATGGGCAAGAGAGCGTCTCCCGAGTGGAGGAGTCTTACTCCTATCAATTTGATGAGGAGGGCCGAATTCTAAAGAGAACCAGTACCATCTCGCAGGAGGAACTGGGCACTCGGATCGTTCACACGCTTTATAATTACGATGAGTTCGGCAATCTGCTCGCTGAGATGGAATATGCCGAGGGAGAGACAGAGGTGTGGCTGACCAGCCATACTTACGCCCAATACGCCCACAAAGACGGCTATGTCTTCGAGGCCACCGGGACGGTTTCCGGCTCCTCGGAGCCCATGTGGTCCGAACTGCCCGAGGATGCCTTTGCCACCAGCGCGTCCGGAGCGGACCTGGGGCTTCTGGATTTGTTGGCAAAACTTGGCGTTGTGGGGGACTCGCTTGAACATCCCCAATATTACGATTCTGCAGAAGGGGTTATGGCCGCATTGGACGCCGGGGCCATTGACTTCGCGTTAGATGCAGAGATTCATGATCTGGCCAGCGCGCAGAATGAGGGTTACTGTCTCATCCCTCCCATTTCCCTGGATGGACTGGAAGAAGGCGACAGTTTCTCCGCCATCATGACGGCGGACATGGATCTCTGCTGGGAGATCACCATGTTCCTCCTGGATGAGGGCTATTATCCCGAAGAAGGGTTCTGGTACGGATTTTTCTCCTTCCTGCGGGACAACGGTGGAAGCAGCATAGCATATCAGGCAAGTGATTCCCTGCATGAGAAGCTGATGAGGCCCTATCTGGACTACTGGAGTCAGCAGACCGGCGGAACTTACACCCTTACCCTGCAAGGCGACACGCCCCCCCAGGAAGAGCCCTCGGGCACCTCTTCCCCGGCGACAGGCGGAAGCGAATCCAGCTCTCCCGCTCCCAGCACCGGCGTCTCCGGTACCCAGAGCAGCATGCCTGAGCTCATTACCCTTACCGGCACCATCCCCACGGAGGCGGAGCAGGACGCATTCATTCAGTACGGGGGGCTTTACTATCAGTACAGTGTAACCCAGGGCCTGCTGGTAAGCGGCTTTTCGGGCGGGCTCAAGCTTGATGCTCCGGTCACCCTCACCGACCCCAACAGCGGCGAGGCTGCTTCCACCACACAGGTAGTATTGATGACGGGGATCGTCCCTCCCGCCCCCTATGAGGACGTGGAAGTGCTTCGGTTCAGCGACTTCGAGCCGGGCAAACGGTACTCGGTGCAGGGCTTCTGGCTGGACCCCGCTCAGCACTGGGGCCAGGGCTCCTGGCAGGACGATCACCTGTTCGGCCCCACCCACAGCAATGAGGCGGGAGACTGGTACAAGGTCTACTTCTACGGCCGTTATCTGTTTGTCCCGGTAAGCGCCCAGCGGCTGGACTAAAGGGTATCAGCCACGCGGTATGTCTGACGGCTGTACCGCGAAGAGCGAAAACATCCGAAATTACCTGTCTTCACAAGGTCTGACACCGGAGTGCTCTCCGGAGAACGTCGGAAGCATTTGCCCCATACGGGATACCATGTCGCTGGGAGGATATATTCGATGTCGATAGACGCCTTTATACTGCCGTACTCTGTAATAAAAAATTTTTGGTGGAGCCTTCCTCTCCTGTCCGCCGCCCTGGGGGCGGTTTTGGGCCAGATGTGCCCCGGCGCCCGTACCCTGGCGGTACGGGGCGCTCCTGTCTGCCTGCTGCTGGCGGTTTCCGGTGCTCTGATCTGGCGGGATGATTTTCTTTTCATTGGAGCGGTTTATGGTCTGAATCACATACTCAGCGGGGCCCTTCTGCTGATCGCAGCGGTGTTGGCCGCCGGCGGCGCCGTGCTGTGCGCCTTTCGTCCCACCCGAGCGGTCTGTGGGGCTGCCGCCCTGGGCGCAACGCTGTGGCTGGCCTTTACAGCCAATGGGTTGTTTCAAAAATATCTTACTTTATATGGGAAACTATTTGTGGGCATGCTCATTCCGACCGTCATCGGTGTACTGGCCGCCGTGCTGGCCTTTATGGGCGCATTTGGAAAAGAGGCCGCTCCTACGGCAGCACCCACGCCGCAGCAGGAACCCCCTGTTGCGCCCCAGCCGACGGTATCCGCAGGCTGCCTGACCATTCTGTGCGGCTCCTTTTCCGGGCAGCAGCTCCCTCTGCCCGCTGGGGAGGAGCTCACTCTGGGGGGCGACGCCGCCCAGTGTCACTTGATTCTGGACCAGCCCGGAGTTTCCCCGTGTCTGTGCTCCATTTGCTGGCTGGAGGGACGGAACACCTACCTGGTGTCCTGTCACGCCCCGGAGGGTCTGCTGTGGGCAGATGGCAGCTGTGCTCCCTCCGGCAGCACCACCGAGGTATTCCCCGGTACTGTCTGTTATCTCCCAGTCACCGGAATCCCGGTGGTGCAGCTGGGATAAGGAGGTTATGAAACGATGAAATTTCAAAAGGGCACAGCCCTGTGGCGCGGTATCATCGCTGCCGCCGTGGGCTTTGTGGCCATGCTATGCCTGATGCTGGCTCTGGGCCAGTTCAGCTTTCTCTATCTGCTGGCCGGACCGTTTTACGGCTTTGGCTTTGCGTTTGCCAATTGGCACGTGGTGATGCAGAAAACCAAGCAGGGTGCAATTCAGGGTGCTGCCGTGTTCGGCATCGGTTTGGTCCTTTCCCACTGGCTCAAGGACCAGCGCTATGGCATGTGGGGTTGGCTGTTCTTTGTGTTCCGGGTGTCCTGGCATCTTGGTTTCTGTTGGATTCCCGGCATTTGGTACGGCATCCAGGCCATTCTGGAAGAATCCCGCGGCACCGCTCCCGCTTCTGTCTCTGCCGAAGACCTGGAAGCCCGTCAGCTCGATCAGCAGCGCATTGCCCGGGCAGCCGCCATCCAGGCCGCGCAGCGGGCCGCCGCTCCGTCCAAGCAAACTCAACCCAGTCTGGACTGTGTGGCCGGTGCCTTTGCCGGGGCCCGTTTCCCTGTCTCTCCCGGTGAGATTATTTCTCTGGGCAGCGACCCCGCGCTCTGCCAGATTGTACTGCCCCAACCCTTTGCTGCTTCCCGGCATTGCTCCCTGCTCTATAATTTGAGCCGGGGCTGCTGGCAGGCAAAGGACCTCTCGGGAGGACTGACGTATATCAATGGCATCCAGCCTCTGTCCTCCGGTGCCTTCCAGGACCTTCCCCAGGGTGCAGTGCTGTGCGTTGGTCA
>NZ_JBYUOW010000011.1:0-90021 GCF_058136395.1 Pseudoflavonifractor sp. HNCC25GI2 | reverse complement strand
CAACAAAACCTCCTCATTTTTCATAAAATCTGGTGGCTTCCATGATCTGAAAAATGAGGAGGTTTGTCTGTTTTTAGTTTTTAATTCTGCTATTTTTTCTAAAATTACCGCTTTATTGTCATTTTATATAAAATACAATATTTTTATTCCCATTCGCTCCTGCCAGAAGTTTTCTAAACAGATTTGCTTATGGGATTTAGCTCAGGGTATTGGCATTATTTCCATTATTCAGATAGTAGAGGCTATCTGATTTTTTGTTGCCATGGTGTTGCCAGCGGTGTAGATGCCAAACTCTATGCAAGAATCATTATACCATGCAAAAAGTCGCTCAGCAAATTTATTACTGCACTAATCTTGAATACTTTCTACTATTCACTTCAAGTATCTGTCGATTGCTTATTTTGCTGCTTTGCCCATTCATTAGCGTCTTGCACATGTTTGGGATCTTTATAATACTCACGAATTGAAGGCAATAGAATCCTAGCAAAGTTCTCAATCTGCAATTCTGATAATTCAAAATTTTCTAAGTTATATTCTTCAGTATGCGTGGTCTCGAAGTCCTCGCTAAAGTGAACGATTATCATTGGCACTTTTGATGCTTTAAGCTTTTCTTCAAGTTCCATATTTCTCCCTCCAAACTGAAAAGTAAAGTCTTCTTTCAGTTAACCAATAAGAGAATACACATATTTCAAATATAAGTTATTTATTCACAGATTAAGATGACCTTCAAAGACATTACTCTTGGCAAAACTCACGATACATAATTTCGGCCAAGGCACTTTTCAGCGCAGCATATTTCTTAGGATCGCTGAACAAAACGCTGAATGCCTGTCTGCTCTCCTTGTAAGCATCCATTGCGGTTTTGTCATAGGCCTTAGAAAACACACTGTTCACGAAAATTTGCTCTCCATCTTGCTGGGCAGACTTTCTCAACACATCATCCTTAGACATCTTGCTCATAAGAATCTCCGCAAGTATCCGATCACCTTCTGTGATCTCTCCTGCATAGTGCTCGTTAAATTTTTCGATTACTTCTTCAAGCTGGCTTTTGCTCTCCTGCTTAGCAGATCCCTTTTTCATAGTTGGGGTATCATACTGACCAGATCCGTCTTTATCCAAAGAAATAGAGCCGGCAAAAGTTTCCTCCAGCTTGTAGTACTCCAATGTGACTTTGTTTCCCAGGTCCCACACTTCTGTTTCATCACTAGGCAGGAGGCGCGAGAGGTAACTGCAAAAAATATATTCTTTATGCAGGTCCTTATCAAACATTCTGACAATCTGGGTGATATAGTTATACCACTTCACAAAGCTACGTATCTGCCGGCGAAATTCATACCGCTGCTGCTGATCCAAATTGTTATTATAGCGTTCCGCAACCGGCAACAAAGCATTTGTAACCTTTCCCTGCAAGGCCACATTATTCTTATTGTTTTCAGGGTCAAGGTAGATTGATGTAACAAGGTCGATATCCTCATCGGTGTAAAGCTTGTACTCCCGCAATTTTTTCTGTGCGGTATAAATCAAATCGACATTGATTTCAGACTCCAGACTGGTCTCTGTATAGAACGCTTGGAAAGCCTCCTGAATATCCTCCGCAGTATTCACAAAGTCAAGCACATAGGTATCAATCTTGCCGGGGCAAATCCGGTTTAAACGGCTAATTGTCTGTACCGCCTTCACATCACGCAGCTTTTTGTCAATGATCATTGTATGCAGAAGCGGCTCGTCAAAACCCGTCTGATATTTTTCCGCAACGATCAAGACGTCTCCCTGTTCATGGAAAACAGCCTTTGTCTGACTTTCAGTTACTCGATTTCCATCTGCATCCTTATTCATCATACTTTCCGTGTATTCGGAGTCCGGAATATCCGGGTCTGTAACACTACCCGAGAACGCAATCATCACCTGAAGGCTATCATAGCCTTGCTGGCGAATGTATCGTTGAACCTCATAGAAATAACGGACAGCAGCAAGCCGCGAGGCTGTCACCACCATCATTTTCCCCTTACCGCCAATTGCCTTGCTGGTCACTTCGCGGAAGGTCTCTACGATAATGGCTGCTTTTTGCGCAATATTATATGGGTGCAGTTCTGCATACCGGCGAATCAATTTCATTGCCTTGGATGCCGGTACCTCCGGGTTATCCGGTATGTTTTTTGCCACTTTATAGCAGGTCTTATAGGTAGTGTAATTTGCAAGCACATCCATAATGAAGCCTTCTTCGATGGCCTGCCGCATACTGTACACATGGAAAGGATGGAATGTACCGTCCGTCCATTCCTCACCGAAAATTTCTAGTGTCTTGTCCTTGGGAGTGGCCGTAAAGGCATAAAAGCTGAGATTGCTGTGCTTCCCGGCAGTAACCAGTTCTTTCAGGAATTTGTCATTGGAAGCGTCCAGCTCCTCTTCCGCTTTTCCCTCCAGTTCGGCATACTCCGCCAAAGCGTCAGAAGTGTCTGCCAAAGCCATTTTCAGCTTCATTGCACTCTGGCCGGTTTGGCTGCTATGGGCCTCATCCACAATAATGGCGAAAGCTTTGCCCGTTGTATCGCCTACAAGATCGTAAATGACTGGGAACTTCTGAAGGGTCGTGACAATAATCCGTTTCCCGTCATTGACTGCTTTCAGCAGATCTTTGGAGCTCTTCTTTTCATCAATCAATACCACGCTGCCCAGCGTATGATCGAAGCTGCCGATAGTGTCTTGTAACTGACTATCCAGTACTTTCCGGTCTGTAACAATGATGACTGAGTTATAAATAGCCCGGTTTTCGTCATCATGCAGACTGGCAAGGCGATAAGCAGTCCAAGCAATGCTGTTGGACTTGCCAGAGCCGGCACTGTGCTGGATCAGATAATTGTGTCCGGGACCGTGTTCTCTTGTATGGTAAACCAATTTCCGGACAACGTCCAGCTGATGATATCGGGGAAAAATGATCTTTTCGGTGGTGTCCGTGCGAACCTTTCCATCTGGCAAGGTCGTTTTCTTAACCTCTTTCTGATAGCTGATAAATTTTTGCAGGATATCAAGAAAGCTATCCTTTTGGAGCACTGTTTCCCACAGATAAGCCGTCACATAGCCACCAGTGGGGTTCTGTGGGTTTCCCGCTCCACCGTCTACACCGGGACCATTGCTCCCCTGGTTGAATGGTAGAAAATATGTTTTGGAACCCGACAGACGCGTACTCATGGCCACTCGATACAGGTCCGCTGCAAAGTAAGTAAGGATTCTACGGTTAAACTGAAAGGCCTCTTCGCGTGGATCGCGGTCTGTCATCCACTGGGTGATGGCATTGTCGATGGTCTGCCCAGTCAGCTGGTTCTTCAGTTCGATGGCAACCAGCGGAATTCCGTTGACCGCCAGCATCATATCCACGCTGTTATTATTACGCGGACTATAATGCCACTGGCGGATGCACTGGCAGATATTTTCCTTGTAATGGGTCAAGGCCAGCTGGTTCAACTTCGTCTCCGGTTTGAAGTAGATAACCCTAAACTCCTGGCCGCGGTGCTTGAAGCCGTGGCGCAGGACATTGACCAGGCCCTCCATATCAACCGCATTTTGAAAGGCCTTATAAAACTTCTTCTGAGGATCACTTTTGCAGCGTTTTTCAAACAGTGCCCATTGCACCGGCTGAGTATTCTTGACAAAGGTACAAAGCGTCTCAATATCCAGGGCATAGTTTTCCGTGAACACTCCTGTACTATCGTACTGAAATCCGGTACGATACCCCGCATCTGTGGCTTTTTGCCAATCGCCTTTGGGAGAAATCAAAAAGGATTCTATATCCTGTTCAAATTGCTTTTCATTATCTGCCATCGTTACACCTCATGCGATTCATTTTCAGTCTGGGATGCATCAAAACGTTGCTTGCTTTCAACAACCGCCTGAAGCATCTTGAAATGCAGATTGACAAAATGAATATAAGCAGCTGCCGCCTCCAACAATGGTGCATTTCTTTTTTCGGGGAGCGGTTGTCCTATCTGTATTCCAATTTCATAGTTATCACAAGAATCTACGGTCTGATAGAATGCCTTTTCCGATAAATGAACATATCCGCTGGCATTGTTGTATACTTTAGAAAAGATGGGATCTATTTTTGCCATTTCATCTTTTAAGTATCCGTCAAGCATTTTGTTGCCCTTTGCATCTTTCAGACTTTTGATGGGAGTTCCATCGAGAATACACCGAATAACCGCATTTCGATCCTGGGCAATAAATGCAGCATAGGTCCGCATACAGTTATCCATCTGTATGCGGAGAAGGACTCCGACACAAGTTAAATTCCGATCTCTAAGCATGGGAATCAGGCCATCGATTAAGCGAATACATCTGTCAACAGATGCACAGAAAAACAAATCATCTATGCATAGGGTTTCGCCAATGATGCCTGTCGCTAGCGACACAGCTTCCTTTCGTAATTCCTGTAATTGCTCAATATAGGCGGCAAGCTTAATATTGTATTCTTCGTTTTTCATCAGACCACTCGTCTTTTTCCTGTCACAACTTCAAAAATTAGGGACTTTTTGTAGGATTCTAAATCCGCAATCAATGCCTGTTTTTCATCTACAAGAGTATCCAACATAGTGCATTTGGTTTTTAAACATCTAACAATTTTTCGTTGTTCTTCAATTGGCGGAATGGGGATAAGTATTTTTTTTAGATCATCTTTTGAGACTTTTAATCTACAAGTATTTACACGATCGTCCCCACGCTCAATAGAGTAAATCCCCTTTCCTAAGCTGTGAAGCACTCGTAGCATTGCTTTATTCCTAAAAATATATTCACAAAATTTTGCCGTTACATGATCTTCAATTGTATCATAAAACGTATAATATGCAGGACTAACACATCCAAACCATGATGAAACACCCGATGCTCCAACAATCATGTTCATACTATTCATAACTAGATCCCCTGCATATGCGAGCTTATACTGAGAAAAATCTTCCTTGAATCGATCTAGATTAGTTGTTTTGTCTGCATATAATGTAACTCCCAAATCGATAGATAGCGAAAGACGTTCTTTGGATATCACAGAAGTGTTCCTTTCGTTGCGTTCCTGCAAAACATATCTAAACGGAATCAACCTCCAATGAACCGGCATTTCCCCAATCCACTCAACACCAGAATCTTTCATTTCCACATCTGGATCAAGGCCCTTGGTCACCATTTCATAAATGATAGACGCTTTCCAGGATTTATACTCCTCAATACTTGCTTTAGCTTCAGAAATAATGCTATCCACACGCATAATCTCATTATCCAAAAAGTTTGCAATAGCCATCTGTTCATCTTCTGCAGGAAACGGAATTTTCAATCTCTTCACTTCGCCATAATTCAATCCTTGACGAACACCAGATCCCATACCATAAAAACCTTTTCGTATATCAAACGTATGGAGTAAATAGTATAAGAACTTCGCTGTTTTTGAATTTTTAGGCCTCATAGTGATATACGCTGAAGTAATAATACCTTTTTCAGTAGAAATTCCAACTCTTAAACTAGTATGGTCATTTTGCAAATCTGTGAGCCGCAAAACAATATCATCGGCTTCTATAATGTTATATCCATCAAAAGAAGCCGGGAGTAATCCTTCAGTTGTATCAATGGGTTTTCTCTTAATTTTTCCATAACTAAGCGACAATAAATTTTTTTCTGATAAATCAGAGTTTTTATTTTTCACTTGACTAACAACTTGAGAAAGCAAAACCACTGACCACGAGAAGGGGACATTACCCAACCATTCACTACCAGAATCTATACCAGATTCATTGTTATTAATTAGCGGCATGTCAATTCCCCTTTCCAAATAGTTCGTGTAATTTTGCCATTAAATTTTGTTCACGTTCAGCAATACGGGCTGCAATCTCTGCACTAGGTTCAATAGGAGCATATTCATAAAATGTCCGAGTAAAAGGAATCTCATATCCAATCTTCGTTTTACTCTCATCCACCCAGGCATCCGGATTGTAGGGCAGCACCTCGCGGGAGATGTATTCCTCCACTTCCTCCGTCAGCGAGATATTTTCGGTATCCCGTTTAGCGGTATCGGCCACTTTTTTTCCACGCTTCAAAACAGGAGTGCCATCCTCATTATATATCGGGGTCTCCACCACTACTTTGCGATAGCCCAAGGAAACGCCATCCAGAATCTTGCTCTTACAGACAATGGGCTTCCCGCCTTCTTCTGTACCCTCATAGGTTTCGGTGCGATATTCCCCATACGCCTGGACGATCATGTCGCGGCTATTCTTCGTAATATCCACCCGCTTATTGCCGATGGGTTTCCGACGGGATTGGCAACACTTGCTGGCATCAATGAGCTGGACCTTCCCCTTGCGTTCCTGGGGCTTGTCTTTGTTGACGATCCAGATATAGGTGGCAATACCAGTATTGTAGAAGGAGTCGTTGGGAAGCTGTACGATGGCGTCCAGCCAGTCATTTTCAATCAGATAGCGGCGAATCTCACTCTGACCGCTTCCCGCATCGCCGGTGAACAAAGAGGAACCGTTCTGAATGATGGCCATTCGTCCGGTATCTTTCAGCTTTTTCACACCGTTCATCAGAAACAGCATCTGGCCATCACTCTTACTAGGCAGGCCAGGGGCAAAGCGGCCCGCTTCGCCTTTTTTGTGCTCGGCTTCCACCACGCTGGCTTCGCGTTTCCAGTCGATGCCGAAGGGAGGATTGGAAATCACGAAGTCAAACTGATAGCCGGTAAATTTATCGTCGGACAAGGTGTCGCCGAATTGCATATTGTCCGGGTCACCGCCGTGGATCATGGTATCTGCCACTGCAATTCCCATGGTAAAGGGATTGATTTCCTGCCCAAACGTCTGCACGGTGGCCTTGCTGTCCAGCTGTTTTAGTCGTTCTTCCATGCAGGTCAGCATCTGGCTGGTGCCCATGGTCATGTCATAAACCGTGCAGTGGATTCCGTCGTCATCATTTACAATATCGTTATCGGTCAGCAGCAGGTCACACATCAGATAAATAATATCCCGGCTGGTAAAATGGGCTCCGGCCTCTTCGTTGTAGGACTCGGAGAACCGCTGCACCAGATTTTCAAAGATATAGCCCATATCCACTGTGGAAATGCGGTTGGGACTCATATCCAGATCTTCTGCGGAAAAATCCACAATGACCTGATAGAGCACCCCCGCCTCAACCATGCGATCTATCTGCGCCTGGAAGTTCATACGGGAAAGAATCTGCTGCACATTATCAGAAAACCCAACGATATAATCCCGAAAATTATCCTCAATATTTTCAGGATCAGTAATCAACTTCGAAAAGGTATACCGGCTGGTGTTATAAAACTGATAGCCAGCAGCCTCTTTTAAAAAACCAACTTTCAGTTCTCCAAAACTCTCGTACTGCTTATTGGCTTCCAGCACTGCATCATGTGTGGGAAGAAGGCAGTCGTGAAAGCGCTTGATCACACACATGGGCAGGATTACCAGTCCATATTCATGGGGCTTGAAGGCACCAAAAAGGGAGTTTGCGGCGTTCCAGATCAGGTTTGCGTTTTCCTGCGCGCGCCGGCCTACTTCATTAATTTTCTGTTCACTAGGACTCATCATTCGTTTCCTCCATTGTTATGCACTTGTTGATCAAAAACGGCCAGTACATCGTCAAGTGGTACGCCGCTCCAGTGTTTCAAATCCGCCTCGACAGTGTATAAGATGCGTGCCTTCAAAACTTCATCTGAAAAGGTGCGCATACTGGAAATCAGGTTTTCCAATCTGGAAGTAAGGGCATACAGTCGCTCCGGCACAAGTTCTCTGTGCTCTACGTGGGATGCTATCTGCTGTTTATACGTCTGCAACTGAAATTTCGTTGCGGACATCGCTTCCTGAAATTCCGGGTCTGCGGAATTCAGCCATTCTTCCAACTCACGAAATACCCACATCTCGTCGCGGTTAGCAATGATATTCCGCAGGCGGTTGAAATCGTCGTAAGCTGTTTTGATACCAGGTCGGCTATCTAATAGCCGCTGCAAATCGCTTACCCGATAGCCAAGATCTCCCTCTGGCATCATAATTAGAGTATCTTTGCTTTTTACTGAACTCCACTTCAGTTTTTCATGGGCAAATTCAGCAAAGTCGGCAGTGACAAGTGAAAACCAATACTCCACCGGAATGATATGGAGAGCACTCGGCAAATAACCTCGTATTGCATCCACGATAATAGGGTTGCAGTCCGAAAGGACTACCTGCACATTGGGAACTCCGTCTTTCAAAAGCACTGCCGCAATATCAGCAGAACTGACGCCATAAACAATGTCATAGACCCGGATACCATGATCAACGTTAAGAAATATTGCATACTGATCCTTGTCCGTTTTTCCGGACAAAATCGCCAATCTAGAAGGAAGCATTGCCGTTTTGCGGCAAGCTTCTTTTTTTCGTACCCAGCGATTGAAAATCTGGCCAACAGCCTGCCTGGAAATTGATCCGGATAACTGGTTTGCAATCTGCGCATAGCTGGCACCGTTAAGTACTTGTTGTGCAATTTCATCTTCCAGACGGAATGTCACATTATCTCGCCGGGATGCAAAATACACCGGCTTGGAAAAAATATGTTTGCAATCTTTATTGAGACACCTGTATTTATAAAACTCATACTCCAGCTGGATCACTTTTTTCTTTTCACCATCAGAAACCAGATCCATATACGTTTTGGAGAACAGGTCCTGCGTTTTTACCGCATCGCTTCCACAGCGAGGGCAGTACTCAATTTCCGGATCATGCAGCCAGGCGTTATAGTAGGTATCACTGCCTTTCCCCTTTTGAACGAAGAGTTCGGCCTGGCCCAGCAATTCTGTTCGCCCCTCATCTTCTCGCCTAAAAATACGCTTAGCCATGGCACACCTCTTCCCATAACAACCTCACTATAACTATACCATACAGGCACCATAATTACCACCAATTACTTTACACTAATATATTTTATATTTATTTTTACCACCAGTTACTTTACTTAATACTATATCTAATATTAGAATTTTTTGCTACAATCAAGTTAACTCAGACAGCCTGCGCGTATTCTTGTCGCCGACCAGAAACGTGGTTCGCGTGTTAGCTGGGAAATTATAACAAAAGGAGTTACTAAATGAAAAAACGAGTCTATGTGAGCGCGGATTACTCCGCAGAGAATGGCGATCGTAATGTTATCGATGTGCTGAATGGATGGTCAAGGGATAACTGGCGAAAGGTTGAATTTGTAGATATGGCCACTGTAAAATCGGGGAGCGTGTCAAGCGATCCCGATTGCCGACCTTGCGATTTAAAAAAAGAATTCAACAAGCAAATAAATGCTTCATCTGCTGCCATCTTTATTGTGGGAGATAAGACGGCATCTCGTACCGCAGGCAGTAATTGTTCAAGAATGAGTAATGGCCAAAACGATTGTAGCTGCACTCCTTACAAGCAGAACACCAACGGAACAAAGGTATGTAAGGTAGCCAGTGTTTTTCCTGTTGGCCCAGAGGATGATGTTGGAGAAATTAACTCCTACTCTTATCTCCGACACGAGTTTGAACAAGCGAAGAAGAAGAGAAAGACTATCATTATTGTTTATAACTCTATGAAAAAAGAGCTTTCGTGGCTCCCTCCTTATATGGAAGGCTACGAGGAAAATGCATATCCTTTTTGGATAAAAGATAATTTGGGAAATAAGGTTGGCGACTATTTTCTAATTAAAGAGGTTCTTGGTTATGATTAAGTTTTTCAAACCTGTTTATGCTTGGGCTGTAGGTATCACTTCAGCAATTTTCACAATTACCCCAGAATCCGTTTTTATTAACCATAAACTTCCACTCGATATTGCGGACGATGTTAACCTTGTCTTAACTCGCATCGCATTTTTTGTCGGTATTTTTATACTCTTTTCGCTAGGAAATCTAGTGTATTTGCCTTGTCGGAGAAAAGTCAATATTAAGGGTCGGAATTACCATATCCAAATCAAATACGGGAATTTATTGCGCGCGTCAAAAGGCAAAACTATCATCCCGTTTGACGAATGCTTTACAACGAATGTTGGGAAAGAACCTGGAGATATAAATCCAGATTCTATTTGTGGTCAGTATTTAAAGGAACATCCGATACAAGATATGAAGGTGTTACTTGATCAAGCCCATCTTCACCCTGCCTCAGGAGTGTCAAAATTTCAAGGAAAAACAAAATATATTTCAGGAAAGCTTGTTCCAAACGAAAATTACTTACTAATGTCATTTGCAAAGCTGGATGAAGATGGTTTGGGAATAATGACGCGGCAAGAATTTTTGGACTGCCTTTCTACTTTGTGGGAAGAAATTGACAAATACTACGGACAACAAGACATCAATATGCCCATTATTGGATCGGGTGTAACTCGTCTTAACGACCTGACTCAACAAGAATTGCTTGACATAATAGTTGAATCGTACAAGTTAAGTGCTCGTAAAATTAAAACGCCATGTAAATTGCGCATCATCTGTAAACGTCGAGAAAACTTTTCTTTGAATAAGATAGGGACTACCCTCTGACAAGTATAGTGAGGTCCTACAAACTGTTATGTTTTTGTATCGTCTCTCAAGTGGTTTTGGAATGAGGCAAGCAATGCGTGTGGATAGCCACACACACGACTGGCAAGCAATGCGAGTGTTAATACACACTCACATTTCCTGCCGTCTGCTTGTTGAGGGCAATGCCCCCAAGCCCCTTTTGAACACAGAATTTCATTCTGTGGCTGCGCGTTCTCCGAACGCTTTTTGACCCTGTACCCGGTGCCCTGTTTCGAGGCATAGGGTGTCGTGAATCGCGACATCCTATGGTACTTTTAGGGCGCCCTAAAATGGGGCATCCTCCTTGAAGATGGGGTGGCGAAATACCACCCCAGTTTTTCGTTCCGCAACGGTGGCGACGGTCGCAACGGTGCTGGGAGTACCCCTCAAAACACCGTCGCGACCGTTGCGAGCGTCGCGCTTTACTCGATTACTTCAAACGCAGGCGCTTCCACCACCATGTAGGTCAGCCGGATACGCCGTCCGGCGTGTTTGCTTTTGTTCTCATACTTTACCTGATGTTCTTCCAGCAGGCGGCTGGCATTCACATTCAGATGCTTGGTAAGCCGGTTCACCGCCATATCCGTTTGAATCGCCTGGGCCAGCTCGGTGGGACTGCCTTCCCATTCCCGGTTCTCGGCAGATACGATTTTTGCCACAGCTTCCAGTACCGGGTCTGGAGGCTGCTTCCAAAGCTCATTCTCTGCATGGTCAAGCCCCCAAACCAGGCTCTCTTGGTCTTTGCTCAGATACAACCGCTGATCCGGCTGATCTCTGCCCACCACATCCAAAGTAGCCTTACTATCTGTTCGCTTCTCCTTCTGCATCAGGAGCGCACCATCCGCACAGCCCAGCAAGCCCGTGGTGCCGGAAATCATCTCAAAGCTGTCTCCCGCAGGCTGCTTTCTGGTGTGGTGAACGATTAGGACGCAGATACCATATCGGTCAGCAAATTGTTTCAGCTTACCGATCACCTCATAGTCGCTGGAGTAGCTGTAACTGTCGCTCACCGCTTCCCGAACCTTTTGCAGGGTATCCACAATAATCAGCTTGGTATCACTGTGTTCCCGGACGAACTTTTCCAACTGTTCATCCAGGCCACCGCCGATCATTTTAGCGTTGGTGGCGAAGTGGAGGGAGCTTGTCCCCTCTACGCCAAACATACGAAACATCCGGCGCTGCAAACGGCTCTCGTCATCTTCCAGAGCAAGATAGAGGACGGTTCCCTGGTGGACTTTGTAGCCCCACAGGTCTTGTCCGGTACTGACATGGTGGGCGATTTGCGCCACCAGGAAGGACTTGCCGATTTTCGGCGCTCCGGCAAGGATGTACGCTCCTGTATAGAGCAGGTTCTCAATCACCGCAGACTTACCCTCAAACACATTATCCATCAGCTCGTCCAAGGTTACAGTATGGAGGTAGGCCGGGTCGCTCATGCGGCGCATCTTCCGGTAAAGTTCCTCCAAATCTCTTTCGGGGGAATTGCTTTTTTCGTCTGGGTCTGGTATAGTGGTCTTGGAATTTTGAGAGATTGACTGCCCATCATCTGCGCCAACAGATGAGCCATGGGCGGTCATTTTCTTTTTCTCATCGGTCATAGGCAAAGTCCTCCTGCATTCCGTTCATAATGGTGGCGATCATCTGGATGGTGTCCAACAGCTCATCGTTTACGCCCTGTCCAGCTTCGATCCTGCGCAGCTCGTCCAGCACGGCGGCCAGCTGATCCCGCAGCGCCTTGTAGACCCTGGGGTTGCCCTGGACCACCACATCTCGGCAGAGCAGCCGTCGGATGATGTAATCCTGTTTAGTCAAGCCGGTGAGCTTCACCGCCGTCTCGATCTGGGCGTCCTCCTCCGGGGAGACCCGAAAAGCTACGGTCTTGTTCCTCCAACGGTTATGCTTATCCAAATTCTTTGCTGACATTTTTAATTGCCCCTTTCCATGTTCAATTTATCCGCCATTTCCGCTTGCTTGGACGGAAACAGGTGCGCGTAGTTGTAAGTGATGTCGATGCTCTCATGGCCCACCCGGTCCGCGATAGCCGTGGCAGAGAAGCCCATGTCAATCAGAAGTGACACTGCGCTGTGACGAATATCGTGGATTCTGATACGCGGCACTCCCGCTTCTTTGGCTCCCCGATCCATTTCCCGGTGAAGATAGCTCTTGGTGACGGTGAATATCCGGTCGTCTGGCCCGATGCCGTAAAGCATCTTGATGTAATCCTGGATTTCCTCGGCTAAAAACTGCGGCATGGTAATGACCCGATTGCTCTTTTCCGTCTTGGGGGTGGTAATCAAGTCCTGGCCGTTCAGCCGCTGATAGGACTTATTGATAGATACAGTGCCCTTCTCAAAGTCAAAGTCCGCCGGAGTCAGAGCCAACAGTTCCCCCTCCCGGATACCGCACCAGTAGAGCATCTCAAAGGCATAGAAGGATAGCGGCTTGTCCATCATCACCTCGGCAAATTTCAGGTACTGCTCCTTGGTCCAGAACATCATCTCCCGGTTTTTCTTTTTGCCCATGCTGCCTGCCTTCTTGCAGGGATTTTCCCGGAGGTTGTAATACCGAACCGCGTGGTTGAAGATGGCGCTGAGCTGATTGTGGACCGTTTTCAGATACACCGGCGAGTAGGGCTTGCCGTTCTCGTCCTTATGGTTCAGCATCTCGTTCTGCCAGGTGATAATCTGCTGGGCGGTAATGTTGCACATTTTCAGTCTGCCGAAGTAGGGCAGCAGCTTGGTGCGGATGATATGGTCCTTGGTAGCCCAGGTGTTCTCCTTGAGCCGGGTTTTCATATCCGCCGTGTAGAGGTCCACGAAACTCTTGAAGGTCATGTCCAGATCAGCGCTGGTCTTGTTGAGCTGTTCGCGCTCCCAGGCCTGTGCCTCCCGTTTGGTCTTGAAGCCCCGCTTCTGGGTCTGCTTGCGCTCGCCATTCCAGTCAGTATAGCGGTAGACCGCCCGCCAGGTGTTTGTCTTTTCTTCCTTATAGACTGCCATGATTAGCCCTCCTTTCCCGTCTTGCCATAGCAAAACTTCTCCATGAAAAAGTTCCGATTGACCCGCCCGGAGATGGTCAGATAGCCCTTCTCACGGAGTTCAGCGTTGAGCTTGTGGATCACCTTGTAGGCGTGGGACTTGGAGATGCCCAGCTCCTGGGCCACTTCCTCCACGCGCATAAAGTTTTGTGCCTGCATTGAAAATACCTTCCTTTCTTCGTTGATGGCTGCTGCGGATGGATATTGTGTTCCATAAATGCCTCCTCACTTTCGTCCGCCACTTTTTTCCCGGATGTATAACCAGAGATTGCGGCAGTTCTTTTTTGTTTATTGATTCTAAGCTATTATGCTTAGTCTATTGCCATTATACTAAGCAAAATAGCTTGTGTCAATTGGAGTACGCAAAATAAATTAAATAAAATTGTTTAGGATCCTCTTGACTTTACTAAGCATTTCTGCTACGCTTTTCCTAAGGACAAGCAACGATTGGAGTTGATGATATGGCGATTGGCGAACGGATTCACTTTTTCCGTCTCCTGCGGGGGATGACGCAGAAATATCTCGGTATGGCGCTGGGCTTCCCGGAGAAGTCCGCTGATGTGCGCCTGGCGCAGTATGAAACAGGATCAAGAACCCCAAAGGCAGACCTGACTGCTGCCCTGGCCCAGGTACTGGATGTCTCGCCCCATGCGCTCTCCGTCCCGGACATAGACTCCTATGTGGGGCTGATGCACACCCTGTTTACCCTGGAGGACAACTATGGACTCAAGATCAGCGAGATGGATGGAGAAGTCTGCCTGAAAGTTGATGTGCGGAAGAACAAGGACGCCGCCCAGCTGCACGAGATGCTCTGTTCCTGGCAGCAGGCCGCTGCCATGCTGGAGGCGGGCGAAATCTCCAAAGAGGATTACGACAAGTGGCGCTACCATTACCCTGAATTTGACAAGTCCCAGAACTATGTGAAGGTGCCGCCCCAGGACCTCTTTTGATCCTCTCACTTGTAGGCCACGGGAGAGGCCGTTTGTTGCACAAAATAATAATAAAAAGAAAAAGAGAGCTAACTGACTAATCAAAATCAGTTAGCTCTCTTTTTATGAATAATGAAAAAGTGTTGCCAAATCGTTGCCACAAAGGGCCTTAACCCCTCAAAAACCCAGTCATATCAGGCTTTTCCGGGTCTCTGAAATCATTCCCACTCGATCGTGCCGCAGGGCTTGGGCGTCAGGTCATAGAGCACGCGGTTCACGCCGGGGACCTCGGATGTAATGCGCTGGGTGATGTGCTGGAGCAGCGCAAAGGGCACATCCTCCACGGTGGCGGTCATGGCATCCACGGTGTTCACAGCACGGATGATGACGGGCCAGTCAAAGGAGCGCTTGCCGTCCTTCACGCCGGTGGACTTGAAGTCGGGCACCACAGTGAAGTACTGCCACACCTTGCCTTCCAGGCCGTTCTTAGCAAACTCCTCCCGGAGGATGGCGTCGGACTCCCGCACCGCCTCCAGGCGGTCCCGGGTGATGGCGCCCAAGCACCGGACGCCCAGACCGGGGCCGGGGAAGGGCTGGCGATAGACCATGTTGTCGGGCAGACCCAGAGCCTTGCCCACCACGCGGACCTCGTCCTTGAACAGCAGGCGCACCGGCTCCACCAGTTCAAACTTCAGGTCCTCGGGCAGGCCGCCCACGTTGTGGTGGGCCTTGACGCCGCCGCTCTCCAGGATGTCGGGATAGATGGTACCCTGAGCCAGGAACTCAATGCCCTCCAGCTTGCGGGCCTCCTCCTCAAACACCCGGATGAACTCCGCGCCGATAACCTTGCGCTTCTGCTCGGGCTCGGACACGCCGGCCAGCTTGTCCAGGAAGCGGTCCACCGCATCCACGTAGATGAGGTTGGCATCCATCTCGTCCCGGAAGACCTTTACCACCTGCTCAGGCTCACCCTTACGCAGCAGGCCGTGGTTGACGTGGACGCACACCAGCTGCTTGCCGATGGCCTTGATGAGCAGGGCGGCCACCACAGAGGAGTCCACACCGCCGCTGAGGGCCAGCAGCACCTTTTTGTCTCCCACCTGGGCACGGATAGCTTCAATCTGCTGGGCAATGAAGGCTTCTGCCAGCTGAGGGGTCGTGATTCGTTCCATGTTTTCCGGACGCTTGTTCTGATCCATTGGTGTCTCCTCCTGATATTTTAGAATGAAAGCTTACTCCCACTCCACCGTTGCAGGCGGCTTGGAGGTAATGTCATAACAGATGCGGTTCACGCCGGGGACCTCATTGACAATCCGCACGGAGATCCGGTCCAGCACCTCGTAGGGGATGCGGGCCCAATCGGCGGTCATGAAGTCGTCGGTGACCACTGCACGGAGGGCCAGGGTATAGTCGTAGGTACGGCCGTCGCCCATGACGCCCACAGAGCGGGTGTTGGTGAGGACAGCGAAGTACTGGCTCAGATTCTTGTCCTCGCCGGCCTTGGCAATCTCATCCCGGAAGATGAAGTCCGCCTCCCGCAGCAGGTCCGCCTTCTCCTTGGTAATGTCCCCGATGATGCGGATGGCAAGACCGGGACCGGGGAAGGGCTGGCGGGAAACCAGGTACTCAGGCAGTCCCAGCTCCCGGCCCAGCTGACGCACCTCGTCCTTGAACAGCAGACGCAGGGGCTCAATGATCTCCTTGAAGTCCACATAGTCGGGCAGGCCGCCCACGTTGTGGTGGCTCTTGATGACAGCGGCGTCGCCCGCGCCCGACTCGATGATGTCGGGATAGATGGTGCCCTGGGCCAGGAAGTCCACGGCGCCAATCTTCTTGGCCTCCTCCTCGAAGACCCGGATAAACTCCTCGCCGATGATTTTGCGCTTATGCTCGGGTTCTGTCACTCCCGCCAGCTTCAGCAAGAAGCGGGTCTCGGCATCCACCCGAATGAAATTGATGTCCCACTTGGAGAAGGCGGCCTCCACCTCGTCTCCCTCATTCTTCCGCATGAGGCCGTGGTCCACGAAGACGCAGGTGAGCTGGGGACCCACCGCCTCAGCCAGCAGGGCGGCCACTACGGAGGAGTCCACACCACCGGAGAGGGCCAGCAGCACCTTGCCGCTGCCCACCTTTTCCCGGACGGCGGCGATGGCGGTGTCCTTGTACTCTCCCATGGTCCAGTCGCCCACTGCGCCGCAGACCTTGTAGAGGAAATTGCGGATCATGTCCACGCCGTGCTGGGTGTGGTTGACCTCAGGATGGAACTGCACACCGTAAAAGCCCCGCTTCTCATCGGCGATGGCCACGTTGGGGCAGGCATCGGAGTGGGCGGTCAGAGCAAAGCCCTCGGGCACCTTGGCCATGTAGTCCCCGTGGCTCATCCAGGAGATGCCCTCCTGGGGCAGGCCGTCAAAAATCTTGCAGGCCGTGTCATAGTAGGTGGGGGTCTTGCCGAACTCCCGGGCGGAGTCGTCCTGGGCCTCGGTCACCTGTCCGCCCAGGGTGTGGGCCATGAGCTGGCAGCCGTAGCAGATACCCAGGATGGGCACGCCCCAGGTGAAAATCTCGGGGTCCACATGGGGCGAGGTCTCCAGATACACGGAGTTGGGACCGCCGGTAAAGATGATTCCAATGGGGTTCATGGCCTTCAGCTGAGCCAGGGGAGTATTGTAGGGCTTTACCTCGCAGTAAACGCCGCACTCCCGGACTCTCCGGGCAATGAGCTGGTTATATTGGCCGCCGAAGTCCAGAACAATAACGGTCTGATGGGACATTAGGACATCCTTCCTTGCTTTTCGTAGAATGGAATTTACAAAGATTTAACCGCCTTCCACTTGTTTTCCCGCTCCGCAGGAACTATGATACAGACAGAAAACAAAGAAAGGAGGCTCTATTATGACTGATTTCTACTGGAACAGCCGCTCCGATCTGGAGGACCTCATCTATGAGGACGAGCAGACCGTCGCCAGCGAGCGGTAAGCAGCTTCACATATCATCCGGACAAGAAGCCACACCTCAGGGTGTGGATTTTTGCGTTTTTAGGGGAAAATCAGCCGTCTGGAGTTACATACCGGCCGCTTTCCACGTCAAACCGGGCGTAAGACACATAGAACGGCCTCTCATGCAGCGGCTCATCCGAATCTGGGTCATCCTCCCAATAGCCAAAGGACAGGCGGTACTGTCCATCTGGCAGCGTTCCATAGGGGGAGAGGATAGGCTCAAACGAAAAGCGCTCGCCCGGTCCCGTTCCCTGTCCCACACCGGCGGTCGCATAGTCACGGTGCGGAACCTGGTACCATTTCCCCTCCAGCAGAACTTCAAGCCCGCTGTAATCAGGGGGATCCCCGTGGTAGAAGTACTGTGTACTTCCGTTAAAAAAGCTCGCCTGCCGGATACTCCGGCCGGCCACTTCCAGGGATAACGTGCAATCGGGGCAACTTTCCACCGTCTCCGCCGGGGTCAGCTCCGCCGGATCCAGGTCCACAGGCCGTGCGGTGTACCAGGCAAACACACCCAGTCCCGCCGCCAGTACTGCCAGCGTCAGCACCAGACCGCTCCATTTTTTCAGGGCTTTCATTTTTACGCCTCCTCACATGTTCCGATGATTTCTTCGGTTTCATCCTTAAAGACGTAAAAAAGTCCCTGCCGTTACGTTTGTGCTTTACCACTCCCGGGCACGGCCCCAAAAGGGACCGTGCCCGGTCTGTGCATTAAATCTTGGTGATGTCGATGGGGGTAAGGTCCTCGCTGCGGCTCTGCTGCCGGACGGTAAGCAGGGCGCGGGCGGTGTCGATGGCGGTGACGCAGCCCACTCCGTGCTCCACGGCGGAGCGGCGGATGTGGAAGCCATCGGAGTCGTGCTTGCGGCCCCGGGTGGGGGTGTTGATGATGAGGTCCACGGTGCCGGAAGCGATCATGTCCAGAATGTTGGGGTGGGACTGGGACACACGGTTGACCCGCTTGCACTCAATGCCCGCCTCGGTGAGGGCATCGCAGGTGCCGGAGGTGGCGTAGAGCTCGATGCCCATCTCCTCAAAGCCCCGGGCAATGGAGACAATCTCCCGCTTGTCCTCGTCCTTGACGGTGATGATGATGCGGCCGCCCTTCTTGGGCACACGCATGTTGGAGCCCTTGAAGGCCTTCAGCAGGGCCTGGGGGAAGGTCTCAGCCAGACCCAGCACCTCGCCGGTGGACTTCATCTCCGGGCCAAGGCCGGTATCCACGTCGGTGAGCTTCTCGAAGGAGAAGACGGGGGCCTTGACGGCGAAATACTTGGCCTCGGGATAGAGCCCGGTGCCGTACTCCAGATCCTTCAGCTTCTGGCCCAGCATCACCTTGGTGGCCAGGTCGATGATGGGCACGCCGGTCACCTTGGAGATATAGGGGATGGTACGGGAGGAACGGGGGTTGACCTCGATGACATAGATGTCGTCGTTATAGAGGATATACTGGGCGTTGATGAGGCCGATGACGCCCAGGTGCTTGGCCATGTTCTTGGTGTGCTGGAGAATAAGCTGGCGGTGCTTGTCCTCCAGGTGGAGGGGCGGGTACACGGCAATGGAGTCGCCGGAGTGGACACCGGCACGCTCCACGTGCTCCATGATGCCGGGGATAAGGATATCCTCCCCGTCGAACACGCCGTCCACCTCAAGCTCGCGGCCCATGAGGTACTTATCCACCAGGATGGGGTGCTCCTGGACGGTCATGTTGATGATGCGCATGAATTCCTCGATGTTGCGGTCGGAGTAGGCAATCTCCATGCCCTGGCCGCCCAGCACGTAGGAGGGACGCACCAGCACGGGGTAGCCCAGCTCATGGGCCGCCGCCAGAGCCTCTTCGGTGGTGAAGATGGTACGGCCCTTGGCGCGGGGAATACCGCACTTCTGAAGAATCTCATCAAAGCGCTCCCGGTCCTCAGCGGCGTCCACGCCGTCAGCGGGGGTACCCAGGATACGCACGCCCATGTCGGTGAGGGCCTTGGCCAGCTTGATGGCCGTCTGGCCGCCGAACTGAACCACAGCGCCCCAGGGCTTCTCCTGCTCCACGATGTTCTGCACGTCCTCGGCGGTAAGGGGCTCGAAGTACAGCTTGTCGGCCACGTCGAAGTCGGTGGAGACAGTCTCGGGGTTGTTGTTGATGATGATGGTCTCGTAGCCCAGGCGCTTGAAAGCCCAGACAGAGTGGACGGAGCAGTAGTCAAACTCGATGCCCTGGCCGATACGGATGGGGCCGGAGCCCAGCACCAGCACCTTCTTCTTGTCGGTGTTGGTGTCCACAGCCTCGTTCTCTCCGTCGTAGGTGGAGTAGTAGTAGGGGGTCTCGGCGTCAAACTCGGCGGCGCAGGTATCCACCATCTTGAAGGAGGGGATGATGCCGTACTGCTCCCGCAGGGCCTTCACCTCGGACTGCTTCATGCCGCACAGGGTGCCGATATAGCTGTCGGCAAAGCACATCTCCTTGGCGCGCTTCAGGGTATCGGCATCGGGAGCGCCCTTGCAGGCCTTCAGCTCCTCTTCCATGTCGATGATGCGCTTGAAGCCGTCCAGGAACCAGATATCCATCTTGGTGATGTGGTTGATCTTCTGGGGAGAGAAGCCGCGGCGCAGAGCCTCGGCCACCACGAACAGCCGCTCGTCGGTGACCTGGATGAGCATGTCCTCGATCTCGTCGGTGTAGAGGTCCTCCAGCTTGTCCAGCTTCAGGGCGCGGACATTCAGCTCCAGGGAGCGGATGGCCTTCATCAGAGCGCCCTCGAAGGAGTTGGCGATGGCCATGACCTCGCCGGTGGCCTTCATCTGGGTGCCCAGGGTACGGCTGGCGGTGGTGAACTTATCGAAGGGCAGGCGGGGAATCTTCAGCACGCAGTAGTCGATGGTGGGCTCGAAGCAGGCCTTGGTCTTGCCGGTGACCGCGTTGGGAATCTCGTCCAGGGTGTAGCCCAGAGCCACCTTGGCCGCCACCTTGGCGATGGGGTAGCCGGTGGCCTTGGAGGCCAGAGCGGAGGAACGGGACACACGGGGGTTGACCTCGATGACGGCGTACTCGAAGGAGTCGGGGTTCAGAGCAAACTGCACGTTGCAGCCGCCCTCAATCTCCAGAGCGGAGATGATGTCCAGAGCGGCGGAGCGCAGCATCTGGAACTCCCGGTTGGCCAGAGTCTGGGTGGGAGCCACCACGATGGAGTCGCCGGTGTGGACGCCCACGGGGTCGATGTTCTCCATGGAGCAGATGGTAATGACGTTGCCCGCGGAGTCACGCATTACCTCAAACTCAATCTCCTTCCAGCCCGAGATGCAGCGCTCAATCAGCACCTCGCTGACGCGGCTCAGGTTAATGCCGCGGTCGGCGATCTCCCGCAGGGAGGCCTCGTCATAGGCGATGCCGCCGCCGCTGCCGCCCAGGGTGTAGGCGGGACGGACGATAACGGGGTAGCCGATCTCATTGGTAAAGGAGACGGCGTCCTCCACGGTGTTGACCACCTTGGAGGTGACGCAGGGCTGGCCGATGGACTCCATGCAGTCCTTGAAGCCCTGGCGGTCCTCGGCCTTGTGAATGGACTCGGGGCTGGTGCCCAGCAGACGCACGCCGTACTTCTGCAGGGTGCCGTCCTCATAGAGAGCCATGGCCAGGTTCAGACCGGTCTGGCCGCCCATGTTGGGCAGGAGGGCGTCGGGCCGCTCCTTCTCAATGATCTGCATGACGGAGGGGATGTTCATGGGTTCGATATAGACATGATCGGCAATGTCCTTGTCGGTCATGATGGTGGCGGGGTTGGAGTTTACCAGCACCACCTCAATGCCCTCTTCCTTCAGGGCGCGGCAGGCCTGGGTTCCGGCGTAGTCAAACTCGGCGGCCTGGCCGATGACAATGGGACCGGAGCCCAGCACCAGTACCTTCTTTACATCCGTATATTTGGGCATTACCGGGCACCTCCCTTATTCATGGATTCCACAAAGCGGTTGAACAGGTATTCCGTATCCTTGGGGCCGGCGTTGGCCTCGGGATGGAACTGAGTGGTAAAGCAGTTGGGCCGCTTGTAGCGCAGGCCCTCGCAGGTGCCGTCGTTGACGTTGACGTGGCTGACCTCGGCCACAGCCGGGTCCACCGTCTCGGACAGAACCATATAGCCGTGGTTCTGGCTGGTGATGAACACCTTGCCCTTCTCCAGATCCCGCACGGGGTGGTTGCCGCCCCGGTGGCCGTAGGCCAGGCGGCCGGTCTTGGCCCCGGTGGCCAGAGCCAGCAGCTGGTGGCCCAGACACACGCCGAAGAGGGGGATGTCGCTCTGATAGAGCTCCTTGAGCTGGGCGATGATCTCGGTGTTCTCCGCGGGGTCGCCCGGGCCGTTACTGAGCATCACGCCGTCATAGCCGCCGGCCAGGACCTCCTTGGCGGGGGTGAAGGCGGGCAGCACGGTCACCCGGCAGCCCCGGCGGCGCAGGCACTCGATCATGTTCTGCTTCACGCCGTAGTCCATCATGGCCACGTGGTGCAGCTCCTCGCCGTAGGCGGGGAACACCTCGGGCTCCTTGCGGGTGACCCGGGCCACGGTGCCGGTGACCTTGTAGCTCTTCAGCTTCTCCATGATCTCCGCCACATTAAAATGCTCCGCACAGGTGAGCATACCATTCATGCTCCCCTGACTACGGAGTATTTTGGTCAGCGCGCGGGTATCCACGCCTTGAATCCCGGTGATATCGTGTTCCTTCAGAAAATCGTGCAGGGTCCCCTCGCAGCGGAAATTGCTGCCCCGGGGAGACAGGTGACGGACCACAAAGGCCTCCGCCCAGGGACGGGCGGACTCATTGTCCTCGTGGTTGACACCGTAGTTGCCGATGAGGGGATAGGACATGACAATCCCCTGCCCGGCATAGGAGGGATCGGTCAGAATCTCCTGATAGCCGGTCATGGAGGTGTTGAACACCATCTCGCACACCCGGTCGGAGGTGCTGCCAATGCTGGTCCCGGAAAATACGCTTCCGTTGGCCAGAATCAAGGTCGCTTTCATCAAATCTCACACGCCTTCCGTTCCAGACTTGTTAGCCACATTTCGCGCAAACTGTTTCAAGATATTGTATCGAAAATTGGGGTATTTTTCAAGATGGAGTTTTCCCTTTTTCTGTATAATTTTTCTCCATTTTCTCCCCGTCCCATGGGATAATCGACGAGAGGGAGGGCAAGACTATCGTTCACAGCCCACCGGCTCTATTTTTTCATTTGCGGAGGCATATTATGTTTACCGGTCTCGTCCGCACTGTCATTCTCTACATCCTGATTATTGCCGGCATCCGCCTCATGGGCAAGCGGCAGGTGGGCGAGCTGGAGCCCTCCGAGCTGGTGCTCTCCCTCATCATTGCCGACCTGGCCTCCGTCCCCATGCAGGACTTCGGCATCCCTCTGCTGGCCGGGGTGGTCCCCATTCTGGCCCTGCTGGCCATGACCATGATCCTCTCCGTGCTCACCATGCGCAGCGTGCGCTTCCGGGCTCTGCTGTGCGGCCGCCCCAGCATCATCATCCGGGAGGGCAAGGTGGACCAGCGGGAGATGGCCCGCAACCGCCTGACGGTGGACGAGCTGCTGGAGGAGCTGCGGGGCCAGGGCTACACTGACCCCTCAGGCGTGAAGTACGCCATTCTGGAGACCAACGGCCAGTTGTCCGTTCTCCCCTTCGCCGCCCAGAAGCCCCCCACCGCCCAGCAGCTGGGGCTGGAGGTGGAGCAGTGGGAGCTCCCCCTGGTGGTAGTCAGCGACGGGCGGCTTCTGGAGCACAACCTCACCCAGCTGGGCCGGGACCGGGCCTGGCTGGACAAGCGGCTGAAGGAGGGGGGCTGCTCGGACCCGGAGCAGGTCTTCCTCCTTTTGGCTGACCGGGGCGGCAAGGTCTATCTCACCCGCAAGGATTTCAACACGTAAGGAGGCGCCCGAAATGAAACGGCTCTGGATTGCATCCGCCCTACTGGTCCTCCTGCTGGCTGTCAGCCTGGGAAACGCCTGGTACTCCAACGCCCTCACCCAGAGCCTGGCCCAGCCCTTGCGTGAGGCCCAGCAGCTGGCCCGCCAGGATCAGTGGGAGCAGGCCCGGGACCTGACCCGACAGTCCTACGACAGCTGGAACGCTCACCACACCTACCTCCACTGTGTCCTGCGCCACTCCGACACCGACCAGATTCTCCGCTCCTTCCGCAGCGTCATGCAGTACCTGGATCTGGAGGAGATGGACCAGTACGCCGCCGCCAACGCAGACCTCATCTCCCAGCTGGAGCTGCTGTCCGAGATGGAGCAGGCCACCGTGGTCAACGTTTTGTAGGAGCTTATAAAATTTTTGTTTTTCTCCCCTTGACGAGTGGTTCATTTGGCGGTATAACTTCCCCTGACAGCAATGTTTCCCAGCAGAAAGGGGAAGGATTTCATGAAGAAAGAATACCTGTTTGCCGGCATCTCCATCTTATCCTGGGCCTCTACAGCGGCAGTGGGCACACTGATGATGGATTCCCTGTCCCAATTTGCGCTGGTGTTCTACACCAGTCTGACTGCTGCTATGTTCCTTCTGATCCTTGTAGCTGTCACAGGACGTCTCCCGCTGCTCCGGACACTGCATCTGAAGGACCTTTTCCGGATGTCCGCTCTGGGGATTCTGGGTATGTTCCTGATGTCCCTGTTCTTCTATAACGGCCTGGCCCGCCTGGAGGCACAGCAGGCCTATATTATCAATTATTTATGGCCCATTCTCATTGTCGTCTTTTCCTGGCTCATCCTGCGGCAGCCCTTGACGGCCCGGACCTGCTTCGCCCTGCTCCTCTCCTTTTTCGGTGTTATCATTGTTGCCACCGAGGGGAATCTGACTAATCTGGGTGGGGTGGATTTAAGTGGCGTCGTATCCTGCCTTCTGGGTGCCTGCTGCTATGCCCTGTTTGCAATCTTCAACACACAGGTCAAATGCGATAAGTTTGTGGCCATGCTGGTGTACTATGCTTCCACCACGTTGGTGAGCTTCCTGTTTCTGGCGGTTCAGGAGCCCGTCCCAATTCTGAGCGTCGTCCAGTGGGGAGGCACCATCTGGCTGGGTATGGTAACCAACGGTCTGGCCTATACCACCTGGGCTCTGGCCATGGACCGGGGTGACACCGCCAAGCTGTCCAATCTGGCCTACCTCACCCCTTTTCTTTCTCTGGTTTACATCTTTTTCCTTCTGCATGAGCCCATTCTTTTGTCTTCCTATCTGGGTCTTGTGTTTATTCTCGCCGGGGTCTTGCTTCAGATCTGGAAATTTCCCGCCCATCGCCCCCGCACAGTCCACACCTGATGGCTTTATTTGTCCGCCCTCATTTTGCATAAAGAGGAAATAAAATTATGCAAAATATGGTTGACGGCCATTTTCTCTCCGTCTATAATGAAGCTAGTCACAGGTCATTCCTGCATTGAGGCAGCAGTGCAGGCAGAACGCCCCAGTGGCTCCCAGCCCACGTGGGCAACCTTTGAGATGGAATGGAGGATTTGGCAATGACACAGGAAGAACGCAACCAGGCAATCCGCAGCAAGATGGAAGAGGCTTTCTACAACCTGTTGGAGGAGCTTCGTCCCTACCTGACCAACGTTGAGGACCAGAAGTGCCTTCATGAAAATATGGAGCGGCTGTCTGGCTGGATCCACGTAATGCCCCTGACCATGCACAAGGATAAGCATTGGTCCAGAGAGGAGTTCCAGGCCGCCCTGACCGGCCCCGATCAGATGGCCGACCCCCGCTTCGGCGCGTACATGGATGCCTTCTACGAGGAGTATGTGGGCAACAAGGAGGATGCTCTGCACGCCTTCTACGACGAGCTGTTCCACGAGGAGGAGCTCAACCAGGTGGACTGGCAGAACGTTTGGGAAATGGTCCGCGCCAGCTACGAGGACTGGCTGAAAAACAACGAATATGAGGACGAGTGGCTCAAGGGTGAGCCCAACGCCCAGTAACATTACCGTAAATAAAACCCCCGGCGTCCCATTCAAACGGGACGCCGGGGGTTTGTTTTATTCCACAGTTACGCTCTTGGCCAGATTCCGGGGCTTATCAATGTCGCACCCACGCATCAGCGCCACATAGTAGGCAAACAGCTGCAGCGGCACCACGCCCAGAGAGGGCAGCAGCAGGTCGTGGGTATCGGGGATGGTGATGACGGCGTTGGCTGTCTCCCGCATCTCCTTCTCATGGCTCTTGGTGGTGAGAGCCAGCACGTCGGCCCCTCGGGACTTGACCTCCACCACGTTGCTCATGGCCTTCTCAAAGAGCCGCCCATAGGTGGCCAGGGCCACCACCAGGGTGCCGTCCTCGATAAGGCTGATGGTCCCGTGCTTCAGCTCGCCGGAGGCGTAGGCCTCCGAGTGGATGTAGGAGATCTCCTTGAGCTTCAGGGAGCCCTCCAGGCCCAGGGCATAGTCCAGATTCCGCCCGATGAAAAAGACGGAGTCGTGGTTGAAGTACTGGGAGGCAAAGTACTGGATGTCGTCCTTGTCCGCCAGCACCTCCTCCATCTTGGCCGGCAGCAGCAGCATCTCATCCAGAGCCGAACGGTACTCCTGCTCCTCCACCGTGCCCAGAATCCGGGCAAAGTACAGGCCCAGCAGATCGATGAGGGCCATCTGGGTGGAGTAAGCCTTGGTGGTAGCCACGGCGATCTCCGGCCCGGCCCAGGTGTAGAGCACCTCATCCGACTCCCGGGCGATGGAGCTGCCCACCACGTTGACAATGGACAGGATGCGCCCGCCCAGCTTCCGGGCCTCCCGCAGGGCGGCCATGGTGTCCAGGGTCTCTCCCGACTGGCTGATGACCACCACCAGGGTCCGGTCATTCACAATGGGGTCCATATACCGGAACTCCGAGGCCAGGGCCACCTCCACCGGGATGCGGGTCAGCCGCTCCAGGTTGTACTTGCCCACCATGCCCACGTGGTAGCTGGATCCGCAGGCCACAATGTAGATCTTCTGGATGGACCGGATGTACTCCTCGCTCAGGCCGAAGTCCTCAAACCAGACCTCGCCCTCCCGGATGCGGGGGAAGACACACCGGCGCAGGGCCTCGGGCTGCTCCATGATCTCCTTGAACATGAAGTGTTCATAGCCGCCCTTCTCCGCCGCGTCGATCTCCCAGTCCACGTGGGAGATCTCCTTCTGGATGGGCTGCATCAGGTGATTGTAGCACTGGATGCCATCCCGTGTGAGGACGGCGATCTCCCCGTCCTCCATGTAGCCCACCTCCCGGGTGTGCTTCAGGATGGCGGTGACGTCGCTGGCCATAAAGCTGCAGCCTTTGCCGTAGCCCAGAATCAGCGGGCTGTCCTTGCGCACGGCGATGAGCTGGTCCGGGGTGTCCGCGCACAGGATGCCCAGGGCATAGGCCCCCTTAATGCGGTGGAGCACACGTCCCACAGCAGCCAGCAGGTCTCCGTCGTAGAAGTACTCAATAAGCTGAGCCACCACCTCGGTGTCCGTCTCGGAGACAAAGGCCACGCCCTTGTCCACCAGGAACGCCTTCAGCTCGGTGTAGTTTTCGATGATGCCGTTGTGCACCACCGCGATCTTGCCGCCCTGGCTCACCTGGGGATGGGAGTTGACGTCGCTGGGCGCCCCGTGAGTGGCCCAGCGGGTGTGTCCGATGCCCACGGTGCCCTCCACCGCCGCTCCGCCCTGGAGCAGGTCGGAAAGCACCTGCAGCCGGCCCTTGGCCTTGTGGACAGACAGGGTTCCCTCCTGCTGGGAGTAGACCGCAACCCCTGCCGAGTCGTATCCCCGGTACTCCAGACGGGACAGCCCCTCCAGCAAAACGGGAGCGGCCTGCTCACTGCCCACATAGCCTACAATTCCGCACATATTCAATTTCCTCCTGATTCAATTGGATTGCTCAAGAGGACAAACTCGCAGCTATTTGCACCTCGTTCCCCGGTTCCGACCCCTTTGTTTTGCAGTTACCCGCATATTTGTCGGCCGAATACGCGCCCGGAGCGGCACGGAGGGGCACCCGCCGAAGGCTTCGATTCTCCCCTCACCTCGTCGTCCCCAGCCTGACAGCCGGGGCGCTGGCGCTTATGTTGGGTCCTGGCCCAAGGTCCTCCTTTCCTTCTGCGACTTTTTGGGATTTCGTTTTTCCCGCCTTGCATTATACGAAATTCTTTTAGCCGAGTAAAGAAAAAATTGTATCAAACCGGATCCGATTTTTTCCATTGTCTTTCGTCCCGCCGCACAAAAAACGCCCCGGTCCCTTGGGACCGGGGCGCTCTTTACTTAAACGGCGGGAATTACAGCATGCTCTTGACCCGCTCCACCGCCTGGCGGGTGGCTTCGGCGTCGCCGAAGGCGGTCAGGCGCACATAGCCCTCGCCGCTGGGGCCGAAGCCCGCGCCGGGGGTAATGGCCACGTTGGCCTTATCCAGCACCAGGTCGAAGAAGTCCCAGGAGCCCATGCCGCCGGGGGTCTTCAGCCAGATATAGGGGGCATTGACGCCGCCGAAGCACTCCAGCCCGGCCGCGGTCAACCCCTCCCGGATGACCTGGGCGTTCTTGTGGTAGTAATTGATGGACTCCATAATCTGGGCGCGGCCCTCGGGGGTATAGATGGCCGCCGCGCCCCGCTGCACCACATAGGGGACGCCGTTGAACTTGGTGGTCTGGCGGCGGTTCCACATGGTGTTCAGCTTGGCGCCGTCCCGCTCCAGCTCCATGGGCACCACGGTATAGGCGCAGCGGTTGCCGGTAAAGCCGGCGGTCTTGGAGAAGGACCGGAACTCAATGGCGCAGGTACGGGCCCCCTCAATCTCAAAGATGGTGTGGGGGATGTCCGGGTCGGTGATGAAGGCCTCGTAGGCGGAGTCGTAGAGAATCACAGAGCCATTCTCATTGGCGTAGTCCACCCACTGCTTCAGCTGCTCCCGGGTGGCCATGGAGCCGGTGGGGTTGTTGGGGAAGCAGAGGTAGATGAGGTCCGCCCGCTCCTTGGGGATCTGGGGCATAAAGCCGTTCTCCTCCAGGCAGGGCATATAGATGAGGTTGCTCCAGCGGCCCTGGGCCTCCACATAGTCCCCGGCCCGTCCGGCCATGGCGTTGGTGTCCACGTACACGGGATACACGGGGTCACACACCGCCACCTTGTTGTCCACACCGAAGATGTCCCCGATGTTGCCGCAGTCGCTCTTGGCGCCGTCGGAGACAAAGATCTCCTCGGGCTTGATGTCCACGCCCCGGGCCTTGTAGTCAAACTGGGCAATGGCCTCCCGCAGGAAGGGGTAGCCCTGCTCCGGGCCGTAGCCGTGGAACCCCTCGTAGGTGCCCATCTCGTCCACCGCCTTGTGCATGGCCTCCGTCACAGCGGGAACCAGGGGACGGGTCACGTCACCGATGGACAGCTTGATAATCTTCGCCTCCGGATGGGCGGCGGTATAAGCGGAAATCCGACGGGCTACCTCGGAAAAGAGATAGCTGCCGGGCAGCTTTCCGTAATTCTCATTGATCTTAACCATATATATCACAGCTCCTTTTCGGCCTTGGCCGCAGCATTCGATGGTTGATATTATCCCCGAATTCTCCCCGCTTGTCAATGGGAAAGGAGGACTGTCCCCGCCCCCGGGCGCATACCTGTGGAGATGAGGTGATGGGAGTTTGAATACGCTGCAGCGACTGTGCGACGCACTCTGGTGCCCCTGGCTTCTGGGGCTTTTTCTGCTCACGGGACTGGTCTATTCCCTGGGCTCCGGCTTTTTCCAGTTGTTCGGCCTCCGGCGGTGGTGGCGCTCCACGGCGGGCTCCCTGTTCCGGCGGCGGGAGGGCACAGGGGGAAGCGGCCTCTCCTCCCTCCAGGCCCTGGCCACTGCCCTGGCCTCCACCATGGGCACCGGCTCCATCGCCGGGGTGGCCACCGCCCTCACCCTGGGAGGCCCGGGGGCGGTGTTCTGGATGTGGGTGTCCGCCTTTCTGGGGATGATGACCGGATGCGGGGAGAAAATCCTCTCCGTCAAGTACCAGCGCCCCGCCCCCGGGGAGGGCCTCCAGGGCGGCCCCATGTTCTACCTCCGGGACGGCCTGGGCGCGCCCCTGCTGGCCGGGTGGTTTGCCCTGGCCTGTCTGCCCGCCACCCTGGCGGGGGGCAGTCTGGTGCAGTCCTCCTCCATCTCCGCCTCCCTGGAGGCCGCCTTCGGGGCTAACCGGGCCGTGGTGGGGCTTTGTACCGCCCTGCTGGCGGGGGCCATTCTGGCCGGAGGGCTGGGACGCATTGCCCGGGTGTCCTCCACACTGGTCCCGGTAATGGCCCTCCTCTATCTGGGCAGCGGCGGGGTCATTCTCCTGCTCAACGCCCACCGCCTGCCCGGAGCTCTGGCCCTCATCGTCTCCAGCGCTCTCTCCCCCGCCTCCGCCCTGGGCGGGGGTGCCGGGTGGACGGTGGCCTCTGCTCTGCGCTACGGGGTGGCTCGGGGCGTATTCACCAACGAAGCGGGGCTGGGCACCTCCGCCATGGCCCACGGGGCCGCCCGGGTGGACTGCCCCGCCCGGCAAGGGATGTGGGGCATCTTTGAGGTGTTTCTCTCCACCCTGCTGGTGTGTACCGTCACCGCCCTGGTCATTCTGGTCAGCGGCCTGTGGCCCCTTCAGGGGGTTCCCGCGCTCTCGGGCGCCCCCCTCACCGCCGCTGCCTTCTCCCAGGTGCTGGGTCCCGCGGGGCAGGGCGTGGTGGCTTTGAGCCTTCTCCTCTTTGCCTTCTCCTCCATTCTGGGCTGGAGCTACTATGGCCAGCAGTGCCTGCGCTTTCTGTCGGGGAGCGACCGCTTTCTTCTCCCCTACCGCGCTGTCTTTCTCCTGTGTGTTCTGGCGGGGGCGGTGTGGGAGCCGGCGGCGGTGTGGCTGCTGGTGGATCTGTGCAACGCCCTCATGGCCCTGCCCAACCTGACCGCTCTGCTTCTGCTCTCGCCCCAGGTTCTGAAGGAACTGAATCCCAGGCGTCTTCGCTGACCCCAGATTTTACCTACATTTTACACAACACAGGGCGAACATTTTACACCGTTCCCTCTATAATAAGGAAACTGTATGCTCATGCTGGATGATTGCGCCCTTTGGCGCTATTTTCCCTTCTTTTGGGCAATACTGATCCCCAGAGGTCGCATTCTTATGGCCTCCGGAAAGGAGTCTGTCCAACCTATGATCTGTGGTCTTGTGGACCTGGGGTCCAATACCATTCGTCTGTCCATTTATCAATGTGAAAACGGCCAGGGCCGCCTGCTGATGAACCGGAAGGTCATGGCCGGTCTGGCCGACTACGTGGAGGCGGGCGCCCTCACCGCCCAGGGCATCCAGGTGGCCTGCGGCGCGGTGGAGGAATACAAGCAGCTGATGAAGAATCTGAACTTCCACCACCTGCACGTCTTTGCCACCGCCTCCCTGCGAAACGTCTCCAACACGGAGGACGCCGCGGGCCGCATCCAGGCGGTGACCGGTCTGCCCGTGGATGTGCTGTCCGGCACGGAGGAGGCCCGCCTCTCCTTCCTGGGGGCGGTGGAGGCCGGGCCCGAGAGCGGTCTGCTCATCGACCTGGGCGGCGGCTCCACGGAGCTGGTGCGCTATGAGGGGCGGGATATTCTCTCCTCCTGCTCCCTGTCTCTGGGCTCCCTGTCCCTGTTCAGCCGGAATGTCTCCGCCCTCCATCCCACCGGCAAGGAGCGTAAGGCCATCCGTGCCCAGGTGAAGGAACAGCTGGAGCGGCATGTCCCCACGCCCCCCTCCGTCGCCCACGGCTGCGGCGTAGGCGGTACTGCCCGGGCCGCCTGCAAGGTGGCCAACTGCCTCTTCGACCGTCCCCGGGACTGCCGGGTGCTCACCGCCCAGGAGCTCAAGCAGATGCTCAAGCGGCTGAAGGACCCCAGCCGCTCAGACCTTCATCTGCTGCTCAAAGCCGCCCCCGACCGCATCCACACCATCATCCCCGGCCTGCTGGCTCTGGACACCATCGCCCGGGTCTACGGTCTGGAGGACATCACCGTCAGCCCCAGCGGCGTGCGGGAGGGCTATCTGCAAGAGAAAATCCTCAAGGGAGGTCAACCCTCATGAACAAGCAATTTGACACCCGCTACACCCAGGACCGGGAGCTGTCCTGGCTGAAGTTCAACGAGCGGGTGCTGGCCGAGGCCAGGGACGAGTCCGTCCCCCTCATGGAGCGGCTGAAGTTTGCCGCCATCTTCACCAGCAATCTGGACGAGTTCTTCATGATCCGGGTGGGCTCCCTCACCGATATGGCCCTGGTGAAGCAGACCCATGTGGACAACAAGAGCGGCCGCACCCCTCAGGAGCAGCTCCAGGCCATTTTCAAGGCGGTGGTCCCCCTCTATAAGCAGCGGGACAAGGTCTTTGACCAGCTGGATCTGCGCCTGCGGGCCTGCAACATCTGCCGGCTGTCCATGGAGGAGCTGGACACCCGGGCCAAAAAGCAGGTGGAGCGCTGGTACCAGGACGAGGTGCGCCCCGTCCTCTCCCCCCTGGTGGTGGACCTCCACCACCCCTTCCCCCACCTGGGCAACAAGCGGCTGACCATCGCCCTGGCCCTGCGCCGGGGGGATCAGGAGTCCTTCGGCTTTCTTCCTCTGCCTCCGGGCATTCCGCCCTTCCTGCGGCTGGATGAGCGGGGCGTCCACTACGTCCTGCTGGAGGACGTGCTCATGGAGTACGCCGGAGACGTGTTCGATCAGTTTACCATTGTGGAAAAGGCGGTCATTGCAGTCACCCGAAACGCCGACATCAGCCCCGAGGACGAGGCCTACGACGTGGATGAGGACTTCCGCCAGCACATGCGCAAGATCGTAAAAAAGCGGGCCCGTCTGGCCCCCGTGCGCCTGGAGATTCAGGGCGGAAAGGGGGAACGGCTGCTCCCCTTCCTGTGTGAGAAGCTGGGCCTCCCCCGGGAGCAGGTGTTCAAGAGCAAGTCTCCCCTCTCCTTGGAATATGTCTATTCCCTCACTGGCCTTCTCTCTCCCGAGAGCACCCAGGCCCTGTGCGATCCCCCCTTCTCCCCCCGCTTCCCCGCCTGTCTCGACCCTCAGCGCCCCATTCTTCCCCAGATTCTCGCCCGGGACGCTCTGGTCTTCTACCCCTTTGAGCAGATGGACCCCTTCCTCCACCTCATTCGGGAGGCCGCCTTCGACCCGGACGTCCTCTCCATCAAAATCACCATTTACCGCCTGGCCTCCCGGGCCAAGCTGGCCGAGTACCTGTCCGCCGCCGCGGAAAACGGCAAGGATGTGACAGTGCTCATGGAGCTGCGGGCCCGCTTTGATGAGCAGAACAACATCCGCTGGGCCGAGCGCATGGAGGAGGCGGGCTGCACCATCTTCTACGGCTCGGAGGGCATCAAGGTCCACTCCAAGATCTGCCTCATTACCCGCCGCACCCGCAGCGGCATCCAGCATATCACCCAGGTGGGCACCGGCAACTACAACGAGAAGACCGCCAAGCTCTATACCGACCTGTGCCTTATGACTGCCGACCCCATCATCGGTGCTGACGCCGCCGCCTTTTTCCAAAATATGGCCATCGGCAACTTCAGCGGCGACTACCAGCGGCTACTGGCCTCCCCCTTCGGCCTGCGCAATAAGGTGATGGCCCTCATGGACCGGGAGATCGCCAAGGGCAAAGACGGCTATATCTTCCTCAAACTCAACTCTATCACCGACCGCATGCTCATTGACAAGCTGGCCCAGGCCTCCCAGGCCGGGGTGGAGATCGACATGAATGTGCGGGGCATCTGCTGCATTATCCCCGGTGTCCCCGGCCTGACGGAGCACATCCAGGTCTTTTCCATCGTGGGCCGCTATCTGGAGCACAGCCGGATCTATCAGTTCGGCCGTGGAGAGGACGCGGATTTATACATCTCCTCCGCCGACTTCATGACCCGCAACACCCAGCGGCGGGTGGAAATCGCCTGCCCGGTGCTGGACAACTGGTGCCGCAAGCGTCTGTTCCATATCATCGATGTGCTTAAGAAGGACAATGTCAAGTCCTGGCAGCTGAAGCCGGGCGGACTTTACCACCCCAAGGAGCCCGGCGACAGTCCCTGCTGCAGCCAGGAGATCTTCCAGTCCGAGTCTGTCCCATGTCCCACCCCGGAGGGACGCCGCAACAGCGGGAAAAAGCATCTTTCTTTCCCGCACTTGGGCCGCCTCTTCCACCGCTGACCCAAACCTGCTCTCCGCCGCCCATTCCCAGTGGCTGCGGAGAGCGGCTTTTTGCACCATAGCGCCACTCTAAAATTGTCAAAAACGTCAAGAGACTTTTGAGAAATTTTATAGTATATTGGGACAAATAACGCATTTCAATCTCTGCCGGTTGAGGCGTTTTTTCTATCTCTACATATTGGAACAGGAGCGGAATCTATCATGGAACAGCTCACTCTGCGCGTCCTGCGGGCCAATCCCGCAGGCAATATTACCCTATACGTCTTGGACCCGGTGGATCCCGCTCTGCGGCCCAAGGTCACAGCCCACCTGCTGGGCATGTCCCAGTTCAAGGCTGAGCAGCTGGCCTACTGCTGCACCCCCGTTATGGGTGGTCAGGGCCGGATTGAAATGGCCGGCGGAGAATTCTGCGGCAACGCAACCCGTGCCTTTGCCATGGTGATGCAGCAGGAGATGGGGGTTCCCTCCCCTTCCACCATGCTGCTGGAGGTCAGTGGCTGTGACCACCTGGTCACCGCCTTCTCCGATCTGAAGGACGGAGCGGCAGAATCGGAGATGCCTCTGCCCCGCAGTGTGCGCACTGTCCAGGCCGGCGGAAAGTCGGGCGTACTGGTGGATCTGGACGGCATTGCCCACCTGGTGGTGGAGGGCGTTGCTCCCAGTCTGGACTTCTTCCAGGAGGTAGAGCCCCTGTTCCAGGAATTCCCCGGTCTGGAGGCCTACGGCGTCATGTTCCTGGACCGCGCCACCAGCCACATCACCCCGCTGGTCAAAGTACCCGCCGCCAACACCCTGGTGTGGGAGGGCAGCTGCGGCTCCGGTTCGGTGGCTTCCGCCATTGCCTGTGCCATGGGCGCCCCCGATGGCCAGTATGCTCAGGACCTCATCCAGCCCGCCGGCGTCATCCGGGTCAAGCTGACCCTGGATCAGGGCCAGGTCACCCAGGTGAGTATCGGCGGCCCCGTCTCTCTGGATTCCGCCATCTCGGTGCAGGTTCCCCTGTAATCCCTCGGGGCGGTCTGAGACAAATTTTCCTTTTTTTGAAAAAAAGAAATTTTTCTCTTGACAATTCGAAATTGTTTGCTATAATAGCATTCGTGCTTACGACAAGTGAGCACGAAATAGCGGGATTGTGTAAGGGTAGCACGACAGACTCTGACTCTGTTTGTGAGGGTTCGAATCCTTCTCCCGCTGCCAAAACAAAACCCTAGAGCCTCAACGGTTCTAGGGTTTTTCTTTTGCTGTTTTCAGGGCTTTGACCCTTTAATTGACCCTTTACAGGTTTGTTATGTACTTCTGCATCCGGGCAGCGCTGTCCTCTTTCATGCGCTCCGATACATGGCCGTAGACATCCAGAGTAAAGGCTGCTGTGGCGTGTCCCAGGTTTCCCTGGACAGTTTTCACGTCGTCCCCATTCTGGAGAGAGAGGACGGCGAAGGTGTGGCGGAGATCGTGTACCCGGCTATCTGGGGCACTGATTTGGACGGCCAGCTTCTTATAGTGATTATAGACCGTCTGAGGGCTGAGGTTGCCTCCTGTGGCTGTGGTGAATACGAGAGCGCTTTTCTGTTCCTCTGCTGTCTGCCAGCCTTCCCACAGTTCCCCGGCTTTAAGGCGCTGTGCTGCCTGCTCCCGCTTGCGGCGCTCCAGTAGCTCCAGAACAAAGGGAGCGGGACGGAGTATGCGAGTTTTGTCGTTTTTCAACGGTGCGAAGGTAAAGCCACCGTCGGCCAGCGGGCGCTTTTGGAGCTGCTTGCTGACCTTTACTGTCCCGGCCTTAAAATCTATACAATCCCAAGTGAGGCCAATGGCCTCTGATTCCCGCAGGCCGGTAAAGAGGATCACTTTTAAGAGAATTTCATATTCATCCCCGGCAGACACCCGGAGAAAATCTTTCACCTGTTCATCTGTGAGCGGGTGAATTTCTTTTTTCTCCACACGGGGGAGAGTGACCCTGCTAGCTGGATTGTCCCGGATGTACTCCACACTGACGGCGGTAGAGAGGCATTTGGTGAGGATACCGTGAATGTTCCGGACACTTTTGGGGGCCATCCCATCTCTTAGGAGCCGATTGTAAAAAGCCTGGATTTGTGGCGTGGTCAACTCCGCCAGCTTTACCGCTCCCAAGCTAGGGACGATGTGGGTTTTGCATTGTGCTTTGTAGTGCTTGACCGTCAGATATTTTTTGTCCCCGGTGTATTCCTGGAGCCATATCTCCACCCATCGGGCCAGCGTCATTTTAGACGGTTCAAAGTAGTCCCCATTGTCCAGAGAGGCCACCGCCTGGGCCAACTTCTTCCGTACTTCTTGCTGAGTGGCTCCGTAGACAGAGCGCTGTACCTGTTTCCCAGTGCCGGGATCACGTCCCACGGTATAGCGGGCCTCCCATCGTCCGTCCTTCCGCTGGCGGATCGTCCCGGCCCCCTGGGCCCCTCTGGTGTTGCTCTTTCTTGGCATTGCAATTCCTCCCTTAAATTGATAGAATGGGAGGGCAGTAGGCCGTCAAAGTTTACTGCCCTTTTAGCCGTCCCTGGTGTTCGCAGCACCAGGGGCGGTTTTTATTATGAATCCTTTTGTTCTGGATCTACTCTGTCCGGCATTTCAATCTCTGTGTTTTTCGCTAAAAGAATATATCTTTCTATGGTCGCTTTTGCAGCATCACTAACTTTAGCTACAGCTGCATTTTTATAAAACCTGGCAGCATCATATACCGGAATTTGGGCTATCATTGAATCCGCTTTTTCATCAAGTACACTTCGTTTAAGCGCATCATTATAAATGCGTCGCTCTTCTATATCTTCGTCTTTTCTATTTATCTCGCTTCTTCGTGCCTGTATTGCCATCATGGCGCTCCTCCATGTATCTCTGGAAAAAGCAAATATGCACTCAGGTGTTAGCACATTGTCCACCAATCCAGCCCATAAATTAAATTCAGAACCTTTGAATTTGGAAGAGTGTAAAAGAGAGACGGATTTATCAGACAACCCTGTATACTGACATACCTGTCGTAGTTCTCCATCTATCTCCTTCACAGGTGACAGTCCTAGTAACCAATCTGTTGAAACACTAAAAAATTTAGACATCTGGAATAAAAACTCAATATCAGGTACCCTATCTCCATTTTCATAAAAGCTAATGCTACCACGGGAAACACCTAGTTCTTTAGCTAGCTGATCCTGATTCATACCACTAGCTTCCCGCAATTCTTTTAAACGCAAAGAAAATGCATCCATTACTCCCATAACGCCCTCCTGCATATATTTGTTGCAAAATATTATTTTTTGCCCTTTTTAGTTGATTGCCTATTATTGTTGTTGTATAATTATATTGTACTACAAAAATAAGCATTATGCAACAACAACATGGAGGTGACTTCTAAATGAGCAACCAGGATATCAGACGAGCAGCGGCAGGGGCCGGGGTAAAACTCTGGCAAATTGCAGACGCTCTAGGAATGGCGGATTGCAGCTTTTCCCGGAAACTCCGAAAGGAACTGCCCCAGGATGAAAAAGAGAAAATCTTTTCTATCATCCAGCGGCTTGCGAAGGAGGTGAGCTAATGGCCGACAAACTAGACCCCCTGGCCGTGTCCCCGGCGGAGTGTGCGAGGCTACTGGGAATAAGTAGGCCGAAGGTTTACGACCTTATCAATCAAGGCGGTTTTCCCTCATTTAAGCTGGGCAGTCGCACGTTGATCAGTGTGGACGGATTGCGGGAATGGATTTCCAGACAGACACAACCGGAGGTGAATGTATGAGTAAGACAAAAAAGAGCCGCCCCAGTGTTGCAGCACCAGGACGGCAGAGCGGAGCGGGGACAGCTTGCGGAGCGGCCACCACTTCCACGTATCAGAATATCACACAAAGTACCGGCGGGCAACCGGGAAAAATCGAAAAACTGTTGTCCCACGGCGCGGAGAACGCCGTCACACTCCAGCATCTTGTAAAACTCACTGAACTACCCGCCCGCCAAGTCCGCCAACAGATTCAGGCGGAACGCTTGCAGGGTGCTCAGATCCTGGCCGACAACGAACACGGCTATTTTTTACCAGGAAGCGAAACCGATGTGGACAACTTTGTCCACAGCATGTACCACCGGGCGCATGAAATCGCCCGTGTCGCCAATGCGGTGCGGCTGAGGGGGCGGCGGCTTGACTGACGTTTTCCGCAAAGTCCGGGAGCGGGTGACAGCGGAGGACGCAGGCCGACACTATGGGTTGCAGTTTGACCGGCGGGGTTGGGCGCTATGTCCATTCCACCATGACCGACACCCCTCTATGTCTTTCAAAAATGGCCGGTTCCGCTGCTGGGTGTGCAACGTCGGCGGAGATTCCATTGACTTGACTTCCCGGCTGCTGAGCCTGGATGCTATAGGCGCTGTACGTCGGCTAAATGAGGATTTCCGGCTTGCCCTCCCGCTCGATCACCAACCCACCCAGACCGAGGTAAATGCAGCCCGCCGCCGTCTAGAGGTAGCCGAAGCACACAGGGCCTTTGAGGAATGGCGCAGCGGTTTTATCAACCGTCTGAACGCCGCATTCCGAGAGGGACACCTGATATTAAAGCACTGTCCAGGCCTGGACAAGCTGACCGAGCGGGAGGCCCTGGTTATTCGCTGGCAAGCCTGTTTTGGATATTGGTCAGACACCTTGACCAACGGCGCGCCGGAGGATCAGGCGCAGATTTACCGAGAAAGGGGGCAAATTTCCAAATGGATCGACAGAGTTTTGAAAACCTCTTAAATGCTGGAGAGTTCAAAACGCCCCCAGAGCAGATACAAGGCCGGACCGCAAAACCAGCAGCTGCCTTTGGGAAGAACAATACGCGCTTTCTATGGTACCCGTATCTTCCCGTCGGCGACTATTCCGTTATGATGGCCGATGGCGGCACAGGGAAAACCGTGCTTTGTTGCGGTATTGCGGCGGCAATCAGCACAGGGAACCCCTTGCCTGGTGAAGAATTCAAAGGAGAAGGAAAGTCCGTTCTGATGATCAGTGCAGAGGACAGCGGCGAGGTCCTACGGGAGCGGCTGGAACTTTCCGGGGCAGATTTAGGACGGGTGTTTATCTTGGATTGTTCGGATTCAATCGGGATGAACTTTTCCACTGGTTATGACGAATTCGAGGCCACCGTAAAAGGCTATGCTCCGTCGCTTGTGATTGTGGACCCGTGGCACGCATTTCTGGGAGCTGACGTGGACATTAACCGGGTAAACGCATTGCGGCCTGTATTCCAAAAGCTGGCCCATTTAGCAAAAAAGTGTGACTGTGCAATGATTCTTGTTTCACACGTCAATAAACGGGCACAGGGTGAAAACGCAAACAACGCCGCCACCGGCAGCAGTGACTTTATCAATGCATCCCGCTCCGCTTTCCGGGTAATTTTTGATGATGACAATGAAGATTGCCGGGTGATGGTCCACACAAAAACAAACTATGCAAGTTACGGGAAATCAGTCCGCTATCGAATAAACGGCGGCGGCGTGGTATGGGATGGATTTTCGGAAATCACGAAACAGACCCTTGAAGCGGCGGCGCGGCGAAGGACTACTCCGTGGGAGATCGTACAGGGAGACAAGGAACATACTGCCACAAGCACCGCTTTGATAGAGGCCCTGGAGACGTCGGCAAATCAATTTGTTGCGACCCGATACACCTATGAGGAATTCAAGCAGCTGCACGGAGAATTGATTTTCGGAGGCGCACAGCCAAAACGAGCACTTGACGCCGTAAGAGAGCGCCTGACAGATGACGGCTATTTCCTAAAAACCGGAATTCAGGTCAAAAAGAACGGAGCTAAAGGTAATGGCTTTATCATTCAGCGGATAGATTCGACCATTACAGAGCAGGTACATATTTAGACGCGCGGTACATGGTTTTTGTTGTGCGCTGGTTTTATGTACTTTGTGTACCCCATCCACCTGGTCCATAAAGTACATAAAACTATATCCTAACAGAAATCATGTACTGCTATTGCCAGAAACCATTAAAGGGATCTATACAGGAACGAGGTGAAAATAATGCTAAACCGTAACGACCAGCAGCTGATTGACCTGTTGAACGAAAAAAATTCACGTCTGCTGCATGAACTGGCCGAACAGCGGCGAGAGATACGGCGACTGAAAAAAACTATCCGAACTATGGAAAAAGCGGCTGAATTAGCAGAAAACGGGCCGCAGGAAGGGGGGATTTGATGACCGCACGACAAACAAAAGCATTAGCGGCACTCTTGACCCAGCCCACAAAGGAAAAGGCGGCAAAGGCGGCGGGGATTGGGCTGACCACGCTAAAGACATATCTTTCCGACCCGGAGTTCCTGGCGGAGTATGAAAAGGCCCTGGGTGGACTCATTGAGGATGCAGCCACACAGGCACGGCAGGTACTTTCCCCCGCGCTGTCCTGCCTGAAAGAAATCATAGCGGACGATGGGCAGCGGGCAGATATCCGCATACAAGCCTGTCGGGCAGCTTTGGAATATGGTTTGCGGATCGTAGAGGCCCAGGACTTTGAGAGACGCTTGAGGGCTTTGGAACAGTCAGGGGGTGATATGATTGAATAAATCCGCAACACGCCGTCTGGAACATCTGGAGGGCGAGGCAGAGCGCCGAAAACCGGCCTGGCTGACCGTTACCACGGCGGACGGGAAAGAGCAGCGGCTTTCTCCCGTGGCAGCCATTGAAACGGCCTGGGCCGGAGGCCCTGGGAGCCTTGTGGATGTGGCCGCTAACCGGCCCGAATATTCGGAACTTGCCGCAACATTGGCCGCAGTATTTGGAAAATAATCGGCTATTTCGGCGGTCTAAAAAAGCAAAGTGCTGACCGCCGTATTTGGGAAATAAACAATAACTTTATCTGAAAGGACTTGATTTTTTGTATACTGGACGAATTCGCGAACTTTTGGCCCAGCAGATTGAGCAGCAGAAAGTCTTTGCACAGCGAAGGGAAAAAATCACCAACGACCGCAATTTAACGGCAGAAGGAAAAAGGGAGCCACTGGCAAGAATTGAGCGCGAGCGTGTGGGCCAGGCAAAAAAGGCGTGGGAATCTATGCTGAAAACGCTTTACGAAATGAAATCTGTTGAGACTGCACCGTTGAGCACGGACGAAGCCGCACGCCTGGCCGTGGCCGCGCAGATCGTCGGTAGCCTTGACCCCGAAGCACCGGAGGCTGACACAGCCCTTGACGCGATTCTCCAGCCCTTCCAGGGGCGTATCCCCGCACAGCGTATCCTTTCTGCTGCCCTCCGTAAAAGTGGCTTTAATGAGCGGGCGAATGGCCTTGAAGGCCGAATTTATGACCCGGATACGCATTATGACGGTTTGGGCTACTATATCCACGACGCCGTAACAAATGGGACGCTTTCCGGGTTGAATGAGCTATACGCCTTTTTGGACGCAATCGACCGAAATGCTCCGAAGGAGAGCGGAGCAAGCCCTATTGAGCCGCGCAAGCCCGGCAGTATTCCTGGCGTGTCCATGTGGTAAGGGGGTATAGCATGAAAAAACTGATTATTGCTTTCTGCCTTGTGTTTGCACTCGCGCTTGCCGGATGCACCGCAGAGAAACCCACCAGCAGCCCCACAGCAAGCGTACAGGCCACACCGGAGGCCGTGACACTGTTCGACACCTCCACCGTGAAAATTGTCCTGGAGGGCACAGAAACCACCGTCACGGACAAGACCACCGGCACCGAATACGGCTTTACCACCACCCGGAAACTCACCACCCAGCAGCCCTCCCTAGAGCAGATGCAAGCCCGTTGCATTGCCCGGACTTCCGCCAACACTGACACCGTGAAAATTGAGCTGGCCGGGGCGCTGATCGTGGTGACTGACAAGACCACTGGACAGGTCTATTACATCGACAGATAAAGCAAGCCCCCGACCTCTCACCGGGCCGGGGGTTCTACTATGTGAGGCGCAAAAGTTTTCCCTTATTTTTTCCCTTTAACCGTTTTTATTGGTGGTAACGCCGTTTCACCAAAGTTAATAAAACTGCCGAAAATTGCACGTTTTAAGGACTATATTTATCCCGGTTTACTTCTATTTTATTTGCATTCTATAATTCGAATCCTTCTCCCGCTGCCAAAAGAAGCATCTGCAAAGCAGATGCTTCTTTTTTATTTCAAGAAACGTAATATGCAAAAAGGGGCGCGAACCGTCTGTTCGCGCCTCTTTTCTCTGATTTCTACTTACTTCTTCATTTCGGCGTCTTGGCTGCCGCCCGGGCCATCACCGCGCACTCCTCCCGGGTCACCAGATCCCGAGGACGTGCCCCGTCCGTCAGGCCCATGGCAACCGCATCTGTCAGCAGCTCCGGCATAGTCGCGCTCTGTTCGCCCAACTCCCGGCGATACTGCTCCATATAGCCCTTCCATTCCTCGTAGGTCACTTCTTCGCCCCCCTCCAATGCCCGGGCCACATCCGCCCGAAAATCATCCATGGTCTTCCCATGTTTGGGAAACCAGTGCATTACATCGCTGTGATTGCTGGCAATTCCTCGGGAATGCCCTTCGCTGTGGCAGAGGACCACTCCGTCAGCCTGCGGATCCAAGCCATACGTCCGGCAGAGCATGGCGGCCAGCTCCACCGCCTGCTGATATGCCGCCTGAAAGTAAGCCTTGTCTTCCAGGCCGTCCTCACAGATCTCAAAGCCGATGTGGGTGTTGTTGGCCGTCCCCCCGGCGTGCCAGCCCCGCATGGTCCAGGGCAGCGTCTGCACAGCTCCCACCGTGCCGTCGGCAAGCTTGCCCACAAAAGCGTGGACACACTTGCTGAGCCCCGCCCGGTTCCAGTGATTTCCCCCGGTGTTATAGCCCAGCGTATCATTTCCCGGAACATACCGGCACACATAGGGATTGTTGGCCCCAGTGGAGTGGACCATCACCCCCTTCGGGGTGATGGTCCGTCCGGCCTTATAGCAGTCATGTTCCGTGAGCAGCTGTTTGTATAGATTCACGTCTGTTTCTCCCCTGTCCCACTGACTTCGACTCTCTCTCATTGGGTCATCTGCCGGACTGCCTGATCCACGCCGGTGGCGGCCAGACCGGATACAATGCCCACCGCAGCGGCAGTCAGAGGATCCCCCGCTGGGAAATCGGGCAGGCCCAAATACAGTGCGGCCACTCCCAGCACACCCCCCACCAGTCCGCAGGCGATGGGGATGTACTTGTCATTGTTCCAGGGGCTGGCCTTGACCACCAGCCCCACCAGGTAACAGATCACCGTGACCGCAGCCACGGAAGCAACGCCAAAATCCATGTTTCCGCACCTCCTTACACAAATCCCACCTGCGCCAGAACGTATCCCACCACGGCGGCAACCACACACAAAATTACCTTTTCCCCGATGGATTCCATTCTCCGGGCGGGTTTATCCCGCTGGGCGTCCTGCCAGGCCACCAGCTTTTTCAGATTGCTCTCGATCCCGCTGAGCTGTACGTCCAGCCTGGAGTCCCGGGCAATCTGATCCCGCTGCCAGTCGTAGAAGGTATTGTGAAATTTCTTGGACTCGTTTTTCCAGTCCTCCAGCGCCTTGATGCGGGGCTCCATGATGCAGTCATTGCACTCCATCAGCCATCACTCACCTTCTGGGTCTCCGCTCCGCTCACCGTCTCCCAGCCCTGGGGATAGGCGTCGGGGGCCCAGGAATTGGAGTCAATGATGGAACGGTAAACCTGTCCGCCGTAGCGGCAGCACTCCCCCGTCTGGTACATGCCCCGGCTCCCCTGGGGCGCCACATATTCCTTAGCCCGGTCAGGGTCCGTGGTGTGGCAGACATCCCAGAGGGAAACCGCCTTGTCGGGAGACCAGTCTCCTGCCTGGCTGGCATCGTGCTGCTGCCACAGCTTATAGACCTGCTCCTGCCACTTGTAAGGGGTACCCACAGGAACCGAGGAGTAGTCTCTCTGTCTCCAGGTGGGGACAGCCTCTTCCTTCTCAATCAGCTCCGTGCCGTCGGCCTCGCCCGACACCGCCCGGGTCGCCAGGGCTGCGGCATCCTCCGCGCCCCGCTTCTTCAGTTCCTCAACTGCCAGTGCTACCACATCAGCCATTGCTCTCCACTCCTTCCTCGTAGGCCGCCTCCAGCTCCTCCTTCAGGGCCTGGCTGCCCTCGCTCTCCAGCTGGGCGATGGTGTCGTCCTTCTGCCGAATCTCCTCCTGCTGGCGGGCCACGGTGCTCTCCAGCTCCGCCACCTGACTCTGATAGCCGGTCACGTCTCCCAGGTACTGCTCGCCCACCTGGAGCACCACCGTGTAACTCCGGGTGGCGGCACTGTACCGGATGTCAGACACCGTGAAGCCGTAGCCTACAGGCAGGATACAGTCTCCCTCAATGGAGGGCTGCTCCCAGTTGATGGCCTCCACCTGCTCCAGAGTGGCCAGCTCCCGTTCAAATACCACCAGGTACTGCCCGTTGCTGCTCCCCCGCATCACCAAACCGCAGGAAACCCCGTCGATCTGGATCTTGCTTCCATATAAGCTCATTTGGTTCACTCCTCTCGGTATGTTCGGGATGTCCTCCCCATTCTGGGCGGGCAGCCGCCAATTGGTGTCCGCCTCCGTGCATCTTATCTGCACATACCGCAGGGGGACGATTGTAAAAGAAAAAACGGCCCGCCGGCGATGCCGGCAGGCCGTTCTTCCTTTTTTGATTTTCATACAAAAGCCGCCTCCGGTCTGTGACCGGAGGCGGCTTTTCAAGTTACAGAGAGTTGCACAGCAGGGCGGCACCCACCACACCCGCGTCGTTGCCCAGAGAGGCCCGAACCAGCCGGGTGGGCATGGTCTTGTCAAAGCTGCCCTTCTTTACCAGCTCCGTCAGCGGAGTCAGCAGCAGCTCGTCCTCGGCGTTACTCACGCCGCCGCCCATGCAGATGACCTCGGGCTGCAGGACGTTAATAAGGTTAATAAGGCCCAGAGCCAGCTCCTGCCGGTAGGCCTCCAGCACGGCCAGAGCCGTCTTGTCCCCCTCCTTGGCAGCCTGGAAGGGGGTACGTCCCTGTACCTTCTCCAGGTCTCCGCCGCACACCTGCCACAGCAGGCTGTCAGAGTTCTGCTCCATGGCCTCCCGGGTCATGCGGATGAGGCCAGTGGCCGAACCATACTGCTCCCAGCAGCCCTGGTTGCCGCAGCCGCAGGTCAGCCCGCCGGGCCGGGTAATCATATGGCCTACCTCCATGCCGGAGTTTGCAAAGCCGGTGAACAGCTTGCCGTCCACCACCATGCCGCCGCCGATGCCGGTGCCCAGGGTAATCATCACCGTGGGGCTGCATCCCTTGGCCGAACCAGCCCAGTACTCGCCCAGAGCGGCACAGTTGGCGTCATTGCCCAGGTAGACCGGCACGTCCCACTCTCGCTGAAACAGCTCACGAAGGGGCGTATTGCGGAAGGGCATATTGGCGGTCATGACCACCACGCCCGTCTTGTTGTCCACCAGGCCGGGGATGCCCACGCCCACCGCCTGGATGCCCTCCCGGGACAGGCCGCCGGCCAGACGGGCCTCCTCCGCCAAAGCGGCAAGCTCCCGGCACAGGTCCCGGTCGGACATACTCTTGTCCACCGGACGGCTGGCCTTCTTCAAAATAGCGCCCTGCTCATTTACCAGGCCGGCCACCAGATTGGTGCCGCCCACATCAATTCCAATATATGCCATAGCTTATCCCTCGGCTTCCTTCATCAGCTTTTCAAAGTGTCGATCCATACGCTCCGCCAGTTCCTGGGCCGCGTTGTGGCCCATCTTGCGGTGGCGGTTGTTCATGGCAGCCACCTCCACAATGCTGGCCAGATTCCGGCCCGGCTTCACGGGAATGGTGACAGCGGGAATCTTGACCCCCAGGATTTCGGTGAAGGCGCCCTCCAGACCCAGGCGGTCGTATACCGCGTTATCGTCCCAGGGCTCCAGCTTGATGACCAGGTCAATCTGCTGCTTCATCTTGATGGCGCCCATACCGAACAGGTGGCTGACGTCAATGACGCCGATGCCCCGCAGCTCCATATAGCGGCGGATCAGCTCGGGCGCGGTGGCCTCCAGGGTGCCGTAATTGGTCTCCTTAATTTCCACCGCGTCGTCGGCGATGAGACGGTGGCCGCGCTTGATAAGCTCAATGGCCACCTCACTCTTGCCCACGCCGGACTCGCCCTGGAAGAGCACGCCCTCGCCGTAGATCTCCATCATGACCCCGGAACGGGTGATGCAGGGCGCCAGACGGTTGTAGAGGCTGCCGATGAGGGCGCTCATGAAGGCGGAGGTGTGGGCCTGGGTGCGCAGAACGGTACGACCGTACTTCTCCGCCATCTCCAGACACTCGGGGAAGGCCTCCAGACCGCGGGTGATGATGAGGCCGGGCACCGGATAGGCCAGCAGACGGTCAAAGCTCTCCCGCCGGCGTTCCGGGGTCATGCCCGCCACATAGGTGGTCTCGGTCAGACCGATGAGCAGCAGCCGCTTGGTGTCAAAATGCTCGAAAAAGCCCGCCAGAGGCAGACCAGGGCGGTTGACGTCCACCGTGTGCAGCGGGACACCCTCATAATCCGGCCCCTTGCTTAAAATTTCAAGGTCAAATTCCCGAATGATTTCTCCCAGCTTGACGCTGTTTCTACTCTCGGACATAACGGCCCCTTTCTCCCGGTTGGATCTCATCCGCCTCTCCGCCCCGGGAACGGATAGTTTGTACCACCTAGTATAGACGAAAATCCAGCCTTACGCAAGACCGGGCGTATTTCCCCCGAATTTTTTCTTTCCTTTTTTCTCCTAGATTTGCGAAAAAAAGTCTTGCATTTTACAAACAACTCTGCTATGATATCAGTCGAAGCTTTTTTTGAAAGCGATTCTCATAGCGAGGAGGTAAGCAACATGGCCAAATGCGAATTCTGCGACAAGGGCGTCACCTTCGGCATTCAGGTTTCCCACTCCCATCGTCGTTCCAACCGCACCTGGAAGCCCAACGTGAAGCGCGTGAAGGCGATCGTGAAGGGCACTCCCACTCACGTGTACGTCTGCACCAGATGCCTCCGTTCCGGTAAGGTCACCCGCGCTGTGTAATGGAATATGGCAACTCAAAGGACCCGCGTCTATGACGCGGGTCCTTTTGTTTTTCTCTCATTCGGTTCAGCGCCCTTTGGCTCTCTTTTCCAGTGCTGCCAGCACCTTGTCCTGGATGGGCAGACGTTTGCGGCGGGGATAGCGGATTGCGTAGCTTCTGGCCAGCTGCTCGGCCTGTTCCGGCTCCAGCAGAGGCACCAGGGGCAGCACATGGCCCTGGGCCGCCTCCATCATGGGGAAAGTCAATCTGCGGCCGAACTTCTCGCTCATGGTCAGCAGGAATTCCACCGTCTCCCCGGCCTTTTCCGCCGGCCACTCCCCCTGAGCCAGCCGGGCAACCAACTGCCCCATTTCATTATAGAAATCCATGTGGTAGGGAGAGCGTTTCGGATCATTTCCAAAGCCCAGAATGCCGTCCCCGGGGCGCAGACCCGCCTCCAACCGATCCATGGCGTTCTGATACCGCTCCAAACAAGCCTGCATCAGGACAATGCTTTCGTTCATGACTGTTCCTCCTTCTGCACCCGCCAGGGCACGTCCTTCAGCTGTTCTCCCGCCTCCAGCACCTCCACGGTGCCGGCGGTGGCATCCAGCACATGGGCTGCAAACTCCTCCGCCCGCTCCTCAGGCAGCAGCGCAGAGAGGACCACGTCGGAGCCGTAGTCCACCTCCTCCACCACACCGCCGAAGGCGGACACCTCCCGGCGCATGGCCTCAAACTGGGCATAGGTGCAGGGGACCTCCATGGCCACCCACCGGCGCACCACAGAAATGCCCGCCGCATCCAGGGCGTCCTTGGCGCTCTGGGTATAGGCCCGCACCAGGCCGCCCGCTCCCAGCAGGATACCGCCAAAGTACCGGGTGACCACGCAGCACACGTTGACCACGCCCTCCCGCTGGAATACGTTGAGCATGGGCTGGCCCGCCGTGCCCTGGGGCTCGCCGTCGTCGGAGTAGCGCACCGGGCCGTCCTTTATGATGTAGCACCAGCAATTGTGGCGGGCGTCGTAGTGCTTTTTCCGGGTCTCCTCAATGCGGGAGCGGGCCTCCTCCTCGCTCTCCACCCGCCAGACGTGGCCGATGAAGCGGGAGCGCTTTTCCACAAACTCCGTCTCGCTTGAAGCAGTGGGGATATAATACTCTGTCATTGACCGCCCTCCTGGTCCTCGTCGGGAAAGAGTTTGATGTCCAGGGCATCGCAGATACGGAAAAAGACTTCCACAGAAGGACTCTTTCGTCCGTTCTCAATTTCATTCATAAAAGACTGAGTAATTCCCACTACTTTTGCCAATTTATACTGGCTCCAACCCAGTTTTTCTCTTTTTTGTCTGATTATGACCTTGTAGTCTACCATAGCTATCACCGGATTTATTATAGCTCTGAGCTATATCTCAGAAAATATATAGCTTTCAGCGATTGACATCATTTATCATCCGTTGTATAATCGCTATCGGCGATATATTGGGGCTAACAGTTCTACAAAGGTATTTATCATTGTTTATCTTTCCCCGCGCCCCTTACTCCAAGAATTTTGCCTGCGGGCGGGACGGGGATGGAGATAGTTTCGCCCTGCGGGGCGACCTACTTTGCCCACGTCGGCAAAGTAGGCAAAACGCCACCGGGGCGGCTCACGGGCATTTACAATGCCCTATCCCGCCTCCCCCGGACCCCCATTTGATTTACGGGGGAGCCACCAAGGGGTAAAGTTGTATCCATCCGGCGCGGGCAAAAACCAGGATACTGTACCTCGCGCCGCCCGCTGCCGCTCCGTGTTGATTGAACAGGCTTATGCTCCTACAAGAGCTGTCGCGCCTAGCTCTCAGCCCTCGCGCGGCGGTTCGGTGGTCGCTCCACCTCCGTAGCTGGTACCGGATACGCAAAACTTCCGTGAACACACACCTGCTCCAGGTCCGTACCCTCTGGCGGTTTCGTCGACCGCAGGCCCGTTCCGGCGCTAGAGCTCTCATGTTACCGTCCCCCAGGGGGTACATCCAATAGGGGGGCCGAAGCCCCCCTGATTGGTCGTTTCAAGGGGATGAGGTACCTAGGGGAAGGGGGAAATCGAAATCCCCCTTCCCCTAGGCAGCTCTTTGGTAACTTTCTGTCTGCACAGAAAGTTACTCGCCCGGGGGCGAAACACTCTTTTCTTCCAATTCAAGCGAACCGTATAACGGGCGTATGATATCCGCCCCTACAAAAAACTTATCAAAAGAAGGTATGTTTATGAACCCTAACCCAACCTGGCAGGAGGAGCTTCTGGACACCGCCGATGCCCTGGAGGAAGAGGCCCTACTGCTCACCCTGCTGTGCGGCGCATCCCTCTCCCCTTCTCCTCCAGCCTCTGAAGCCATTCGCACCCGGTGCTTCCACCGGCTTCGGGACTATCTGGAGCAGCACACCTTTGATCTCCGAATCCTGGCCAAATCAGCTGTCCAGGCATAAAAAACGGCGGGGTCTCCCCCGCCGTTTCCTTCATTCATCTGTTTTACTCTTCCCAGGGCTCCTTGTGGGGCTTCCAGCCCTCCACCAGGGGCCCAAGCTGACCGATGATCTTGGGCGTACACACCGCCACCACGTCGATGGTCTGGCCGTACTCCACCTGTTCCACCTTGGCGTCCTGGTAAAGCCGTTCCAGAATGCCACCCTTATCGTAGGGCAGATGGATGGTCACCCGCCGGGCGCCGTTGTCCAGCACCTTGTCAATGGCGGCCAGCAGCTCCGGCAGCCCCTCGCCCGTCTTGGCGGAGATGGACACAATGTTCTCCCCATGGGGCCGGATGTCCCCGGTCCACCGGTCGCACTTGTTAAAGACCTCAATGCGGGGCGTCTGGTCGGCTCCCAGCTCGTGGATCAGCTCGTCCACCACCGCCGCCTGCTCCCGCCACTCCTCGTTGGAGGCGTCAATGACGTGGAGGAGCAGATCCGCAAAGGACAGCTCCTCCAGGGTGGCTTTGAAGGCCTCCACCAGATGATGGGGCAGCTTGCGGATAAAGCCCACCGTGTCCGAGAGGAGCACCGTGCAAGTGTCGGAAATCTCCAGAGTGCGGGTGGTGGTGTCCAGGGTGTCGAAAAGCCGGTTGTTGGCGGGAATCTCCGCCCCGGTGAGCTTATTGAGCAGAGTAGACTTGCCCACGTTGGTGTAGCCCACAATGGCCACCACCGGCACCTCATTTTTGATCCGCCGCTCCCGCTGGGTGGCCCGGACCCGGCGCACATCCTTCAGCTCTGCCTCCAGCTTGGAGATTTTCCGGTGGATGTGCCGCCGGTCGCTCTCCAGCTGGGTTTCGCCGGGGCCGCGGGTACCGATGGCACCCTCCTGCCGCTCCAGGTGCTTCCACATACCGATCAGCCGGGGCAGCAGGTACTTGTACTGAGCCAGCTCCACCTGCAACCGACCCTCCCGGGTACGGGCCCGCTGGGCAAAGATGTCCAGAATCAGGGCGGAGCGATCCAGCACCGACACGCCGATGTCCTCGCTGAGCGCCCGCTGCTGGGAGGGGGACAGGGCGTTGTCAAAGATGACCATGTCCGCACCCATGGCCTCCACCAGCTGCTTCACCTCGGCCACCTTGCCCTCGCCGATGAAGGTGCGGGGGTCCGGGCTGTCCTTGGACTGCATGACCATGCCCACTGTCTCGCCCCCCGCCGTCTCCAGCAGGTCGGACAGCTCCTCCATGGAGGCTTCAGTGGCATTTTCCTCCCGGGACAGGCTGAAGGCGTCCAGCCCCACCAGCACCGCCCGGTTTCTTGTCTCTTGGATGTGTTGTTCCATAGTTCCTCCCCGCCGGTCCCAGGGGCCGGCGGCACAATCTTCTCAGGCCTGGCAGTAGGCCTCCACAATTTCTCCGATATACATGGTGTGGTAGTCCTGCTGGGGATACCACTTCTCCTTCACGTCCTGAGGGATGCGGGCGGGGTCCATCTCCTGGACAAAGCGCTTGCGGCACACCAGCACCAGGCGGGCCTGCTCAAAGTAGGGGGCGCCGCAGGCGGCGGTGCGCACCGTGAAGCCGCACTCCTTAATTTTATCCACATCCCGGCCGCTCTTGCTCCCGCACAGGGAGAGGGCCTTGCGGTACTCCTCATCAAAGAAGGTCAGGGTGAAGTACTCCTCCCGGTCCAGGAACTCCTTGGTATAGCGCTGAGGACGGATATAGCAGGTGGCCGCGGGAGCGCCCCACAGCACACCCAGTCCGCCCCAGGAGGCGGTCATGGTGTTGCACTTCTCCTCCGTACCGGCGGTTACCAGCATCCACTGGTCTCCGATGAGTGAAAATACATTGTCCTTGAGGTTCTTCGGGTCGATACGCTGAAACATACTTACTGCCTCCTGTCTGTTCTTCTTTCAGTCTATGCCTGCTGTCCCGGGACGATACCCGGCAGAATTGCAAAAAGCCGCACCGAAAACTCGGCGCGGCTTTTGAAGGCGAATCTTACTTGTCGAGGCCAAACTTCTTGTTGAAGCGGCTGACACGGCCGCCGGTGTCCACCATCTTCTGCTTACCAGTGTAGAAGGGGTGACACTTGGAGCAAACTTCCACGCGGATGTCCTTCTTGGTGGAGCCGGTCTCAATGACGTTGCCACAGGCGCACCGGATGGTGGTCTGCTGATAGTTGGGGTGGATGCCTTCCTTCATTATGTTCACCTCTTTCTCCATGGAGGGTCATTTCGTAAACGCATCAGATATGATAGCATAGTTTTCTCGGAAAAGCAACTGTTTTTTTCAAAAAACTTCTGCTGTCTTTTCCCCTTGAGGCCCATGGAAATTCCTCAATCTATTATAAGGGTATTTTTTCCCGCAGTCTGGAAAAAACTATTGCAATCGGTCTTAAATTGTGATAAAATACCGAAGCATTATGCGTGGGAGTGCGGATTTTTCGCCCGGTGCCCGGATGTCCGGGTTGGCGGAGAACATGATGCCCCCAGAAGAATCAACTGAAATTTAGGAGGAAAACTAACATGGCAGTCGTATCTATGAAGCAGCTGCTGGAGGCCGGCGTTCACTTCGGCCACCAGACCCGTCGGTGGAACCCCAAGATGGCCACCTACATTTACACCGAGCGCAACGGCATCTATATCATTGACCTGCAGAAGACCGTGAAGAAGCTGGAGGAGGCCTACAACTTCGTCCGCGAGCTGGGCGAGAAGGGCGAGACCATCCTCTTCGTGGGCACCAAGAAGCAGGCTCAGGAGGCCATCAAGGAAGAGGCTTCCCGCGTTGGCATGTACTGGGTGAACGCCCGCTGGCTGGGCGGCATGCTCACCAACTTCAAGACCATGCGCGGCCGTGTGGATCGTCTGAACCAGCTGAAGAAGATGCAGGAGGACGGCACCTTCGACATGCTGCCCAAGAAGGAAGTCATGAAGCACATGGGCGAGATCGCCAAGCTGGAGAAGTACCTGGGCGGCGTGACCGAGATGAAGAAGCTGCCCGGCGCCCTGTTCGTCGTTGACCCCCGCAAGGAGCGCAACGCCATCAACGAGGCCCGCAAGCTGAACATCCCCATCGTGGCCATCGTGGACACCAACTGCGATCCCGACGAGATCGACTACGTCATCCCCGGCAACGACGACGCCATCCGCGCCATCAAGCTCATCTCCTCTGTCATGGCCAACGCCATCCAGGAGGGCAAGCAGGGCCAGGATGAGGCTCCCGCCGCTGAGGCTGAGGCTCCCGCCGCCGAGTAATCAAACCCTATCGTTTCAGCAGCGCCCGCCCGCGCGGGCGGACGCTGCTCTTTTTTCCGGCATCAGAGACCGGTTGTCCCGGTCTGAATACAGTTATGGAGGAATGTAATTATGGCGATTTCCGCTAAGGACGTACAGAAGCTGCGCGAGATGACCGGCGTTGGCATGATGGACTGCAAGAAGGCCCTGACCGAGGCCGACGGCGACTTCGACAAGGCCATCGAGTGGCTGCGTGAGAAGGGCCTGGCTGCCCAGACCAAGAAGGCCGGCAAGATTGCCGCCGAGGGCGTGTCTTACGCCGTGGTCACCGAGAAGGGCGTGGGCGTGGTCATCGAGGTCAACTCTCAGACCGACTTCGTCGCGAAGAACGATGTTTTCCGCGACTTCGTTATGGCTCTGGCCGTTGTTGTGGCCGAGGAGAACCCCGCTGACGTGGAGGCTCTGAAGGCCTGCCGTTATCCCGGCACTGACCGCACTGTGGCTGACGTCACCGCCGACAAGGTGCTGGCCATCGGCGAGAACATCCAGATCCGCCGTTTCGTCCGCTATGCCGAGGGCGTGAACGTTCCCTATATCCACATGGGCGGCAAGATCGGCGTGCTGGTCAACCTGGCTGTCGAGGGCATCGATGCCGACAAGGTCACCGAGCTGGGCAAGGACATCGCCATGCAGATCGCTGCTATGAACCCCGCCTTCCTGGATAAGTCCGACGTGGATCAGTCCACCCTGGACAAGGAGAAGGAGATCCTGCTGGCTCAGGCCAAGGAGGACCCCAAGAACGCCAACAAGCCCGAGAACATCATCGAGAAGATGGTTATGGGCCGCATCGGCAAGTACTACGAGGAGAACTGCCTGCTGCAGCAGGCCTTCGTGAAGGAGAACAAGGTCTCCGTGGAGAAGCACGTGGCCGAGGTTGCCAAGCAGCTGGGCGGCACTATCATCGTCAAGGCCTTCACCCGCTTCGCCACCGGCGAGGGCATCGAGAAGAAGGAAGACGACTTCGCCGCTGAGGTTGCTTCCATGATCAAGTAAAAGGCTTGAGCTTGTCCCCCGCAAAAACGCTCATTGTCCCAAAATAATCGACTCAAAGAGAGTCCCGAGGAATTGTTTCCCCGGGGCTCTTTTTTTATTCTTTTTTCACGCTTAGCCTCGATATTGCCTCTATTTTTCGATTTTTCGAACTTTTCAGAGTATTTTGCGAGGGCAGTTGAGGATCGACCGAGGAGACCGTTTTGCCGGGACAGGCGACGGTTTTCGGAAGGACGATCACATGGTGTTTTGATTAAATAGCAATTTTTTTAAAAAATTGACTTCAAAATTTGAATTAAATCAAAAATTTGCGGGTAAGAGCATCAATTTTTTGAGTTAATTCATTTTTTACCATCAAATTTTTGAGTTAATTCCGTGAACTCAGCAAATTTTTAAGTTAATTCAAGGAGGTGCCTTTGAAATGATGAATCTGGCCTGTTTTTCCTTAGCTACTTTTTTGGTACTGATCGCCGATGGTTATGAAAAAGACGGAGTACGTTTGCCATCCTGGGTAATGATGCACTTCACCGGCTACATCATGCGTCCAGCTGCTGCCACGCTGTGGATGATTGCTACTCTATACATCATCATGCGTTTTCAACTGCGTGGCCTTTTGGCAGTGGCCATCCTGACGGTGGCCTGCTGGATCGCCTGGGTCATAGCAGTTGGTGAGTCTGTTATTTATGGTGAGGAGGGAAAATCAAATGAAGAGAATCGGCGATGATCGATGCACAGTGCGGGACTATATCGAAATAGCTATCACCATTGCCATCACCTACATCATCATAACCAGTGGGGTGCGGATAACGATGGTGATCGGTCAGTCCATGTTGCCCACGCTGCGGGAGTACAGCATCCATGTTCTTATTCCAGATCCGGATCCTGATGTCGGAGACATCGTGGCGATTGCAGGTGATAACTATTATGTAACCACCATCAAACGCATCGTGGCTGGCCCCGGGGACACGGTGGAGCATTGGGGCGAGCCTCTCACGTTGGGGCCCGGAGAGTATTATGTGATGGGAGACAACCGGGATAATTCCCGGGACTCCAGGGTTTTAGGTCCCATAAATGGGGATGACATTGTCGGCCGGCTGGTGATATAGGAGGGATCAAATGGAGCGATCAGATGCACGTACACGGGACATTAGATTTTTCAGTGAAAAAAACGGCGATATCGTGCTCCTTCACAGCAAGTGGGCAAGGAACTACGCCAAATGGCTGGAAGAGCAGCCGTGGGTAAAAAGTTACGATACTGGCTGTCCTTTAGAAGTCGGCATAATTGGACGCATATCACGGGCAGGAATCCGCACGGACTATCTGCAGACCGGATGGGCTACTGACTTTGTGATTCGCTGCGCTGATGGTCGCAAAGGCGTAAGAGAGTTGGTGAAGCGAGAGCAGCTAAAGAAGAAAGCCTATGTGGAGCGCCTGGAGTTATCCCGCAGATACTGGGCAGCGACCGACACGGAGTGGATGGTGGTGATAGTTGATAGATAGATGACTTGGCACAAGACAATGACTATTTAAAATTAGGAGGTTATGAAAAAATGACACACACAGAAGATCGCAAGATGATGTACAAGTTTTTTAGTCGCAAAAACAACCGCAACATGTATGTACACAGCCGTGGCGCAATGGAGTATGCCGCAGAGCTGGAGTCCAAGGCATGGGTGCAGATCTACGATACCAATGTAATCCTTGATCCTGATCGCCTCGCTCGCATCCCGATGCCTGTGTCCGACGATGATTTGGCCGTAGAGTGGACCACGGATTTTGTAATCACGCACGTCGACGGACATCGAATCGTCAAGGAAATCGTGCCCAAAAAATGTATGGCAGATGCGGATTACACCATGCGCCTGGAGATGTCTCGCCGGTACTGGACCATGGATGATGATGGCACCCAGTGGATGATCGTATCTGTCGATGACTGATCCTCTGCGCTTTGTTTGCCGGCTTGGGGTGACATTCCGGATTCTGAAAGCGAAACCAAACGGCTACTGGATCATTGACTGTGACTCTCCCTCTCCCCCATTTTTTACTGCTGACCTTGATGGATATGAACGGGTGCCTGCGCCGGACGCATGGATTACAGAGCAGACCATAACTCCAGCGCAGGCTACCCGCCTGCAAATGATTCAGCCGATGGTTGACGATGAAAGGTGCATCTCTGACAAATCACTGCGATACCGGATGGCGGCAGAGGCGGCGCAGCAACACAACACCAACACACGCCGCATCCTACATATATATTATATGTATATGGCAACTGGACGCACGGCAAAAAAGCGTACAAAAAACGCCACCCAAAGCAACCAAATGATAGAGCGAGCCATCCGGCGGTACTATTTTGGAGCAAAGCGGCTGTCCCTAAGATGCGCCTATGAAATGATGCTGATGGAGGACTATGTAGGACCCGATGGAGAGATCGACAGCGACGCCCCAACATGGAGCCAATTTCGGCACTATTACTATGGACACGGGTTTCATCGTGATCCCCAAAAGATCATTGCACGAGAGGGCCTTACCAAATACCAGCGGGACCACCGGCCTGCATGGGGATCATCTGCCGGATGGCGACCACAGCCTGGAAGCTATCAGATGGATGCCACACAGGCGGATATCTATCTGGTGCCACGATCAGACCGGTCTGTTGTGGTGGGCAGGCCGTATATCTACTTGGCCGTAGACACAGCCACCCACCTGATTGCTGGTATCTATGTCGGATTTTCGTGTGATGAAACTTCTGTGATGGCTTGTATCGAGCAGGCAGCATCTGACAAAGTGGAGTATTGTGCCAGCTACGGCATCGAGATTACCCAGGAGCAATGGCCATCGGTGGGTATGCCAACGGAGATCATCACTGACAAGGGGCGAGAGTTCTTCGGCCCACGAATGTCCGAGTTGTGCCGTCGGTACGGGCTTGAAGTACTGACCTTACCGCCCTTTCGGCCGGACTGCAAGGGTGCCGTCGAAAAATCAATCGACCTACTGCAGCAACGGTATAAGCCAATGCTGCGTGGCCGTGGTGTGATCGAGGATGATGCGCAAGAACGATGGGCCACGGACTACCGCACGCAGGCCGTGCTGGATCTGGATGACTTCACCCGTATAGTAATCCATTCTGTTCTGTATCTAAATAGCGGACGACTCTTTGACGGAAAGACCACAGCAGAAAGATGGCTGGAGCTATCGCCACAATTGATGGCGGTGGATCCGCAGGTGCTGCACATACAAACACTGCCACGCACAGAAGCCAAACTGACCCGCAAGGGCATCCGGATCAACCGCATGTGGTACGCCCCAGATGATGCAGATGGGCTTGTCATTGGCGATACATACACGATCGCCTACGATCCAGCTGATCTATACATTATATATATATGTATAGATCACCCTGTGCCTTGTTATGCGGTAGGACTTGATCGATCTATTTCTGCGGATGAACAGAAGAAAACTTATGAAGCAGCTAAGAAAAACAGGAGGGCTGCATGTGTACGAGAGACGGCATCGAGTATCACAGCCACCCAGGCCATCCGAGCTATCATTGAGCACGCAGACAGTCGCAGGGAGCCTATCCGGCAAGTCGATGGAGAGCAAATCAAGCAAGACCAAATCACAGAGAGGGGGCAACTGACATGAGCAAGTATCCAGCCGGTCATACGGTCGGAGCCATATATGAGGGATCATCAGGCAACCCTTACCTTGATTCCATGCCGGACATGCTCTCGCCCGAGCAATTTGCCAGGGCCGTGGCAAGCTACCCTCCTATCCCACACGATCTGGATCGGATGTCACAAGAGGAGCGCCGGGGTCTACTTCCATCTCTGGCATCCATCTATGTGCCGATGCCTTACCAGTACGCTATCTACGATACATTGTATCGGGCAATCACCACAACATACCGTACGGCCGATGTGGTGGAATCAACCAGAGCAATCAACGCCTACTACTGTGGCCGAGACACCAACTATGCCACGCAGGCAGACAGTGGGTCCATCTTGGGAGTTCCGGGGTGCGGCAAAACGGCCACCGTGCGCCGGTGTCTATCCACGATGCCTCAGGTAATTGAGCATGTGGAGTACCAGGGACAGCCCTGTTATGGCAAGCAGGTACTGTGGCTGCATGTGGAGTGCCCTTCTGACTGCTCTGTCAAGACTCTCGGTTATAACATCATGGCTGCGCTGGATAAGGCTATTGGCTCACAGTATCTGCAAGCGGCGCAATGGCTACGATCGGCATCTGCATCTGCTATCGCAACGCAGGCCAAAATCCTGCTTACCAACCACCATGTAGGACTATTGGTAGTCGACGAGATCCAGAATGCAGTGCTGACCGCCCGTAAAACCAGGCAAGAAAAGCCGCTTCTCCGATTTCTTGTAGAGCTCACCAACGAAACAATGACCTCCATCTATTTTATCGGCACACCAGTCGCAGAGGAGCTCTTTGTCTCCCAGGAACATCTCAAGAGGAGAACCAGAGGCATCCGACTGGCCCCATTTCGGCCGGACGGGGCATATCTCGATTTCGTGCGAAAGATCTGGTCATATCAATACACCGGACAGGCAGCACCTCTGACAACATCTCTATCAAACAAGCTATACGATTGCAGCGGTGGCATACCGGCTTATGTCGTCAAGATATTTGCTGAGGCGCAGGCTCAGGCCCTGCTTCAAGGCCGTAGCTGTGTCGACGAAAAAATCATTCAGAAAGCGGTCGAGCTGCTGGCCATCAAGGTGCCAAGGACCTATGCGGCAGGCACTCACATTTCGGATTTTGAAATCGGTCTGGAAGTACCAGAGCCATCGCCAGAGCAGGAAGAAGTGCCACGGCAATATGCCAACAAAAGGGGGCGAAAGGCAGCACAGAGGGATCATGATGATCTGCTCGTGGCCTACACGGAAGGAAAGGACATTGAAGAGCAACTAAGAAAACATGGCTATCTGGAGGAGGACTATCATGGATGAAAACATTATCGACATGTCGGCAGAGGATATACAGAACATTGGAGCACTGATTTGGCAACCATTCCGCTTTGATCAGAGCAAGCCGTCGGTCCATGACGACGGGTGCTATGCCATGGTGCAGCTTGTGCGACCGGATGGGGAAATCGAGTATCACAAGTATACGATTGTGTTTCAACGACGTATGGATCCAGAGCAGCCCGAGCTGCGGTTTGGTCACAGCATCCAGTGCTACGTGCTCTTTGACAGGGTCTACGACAACATCGAGGACAGTTTGCTCTTAGTTGCTTCTGACGTGGGGCAGCTTATCCGGGTATATGGGTCGCCTGAAACAGCAAAAGCCGGCACGGAGATGGAGATCCGTCGGCTGTGTGGCGATAAAATTGCCTGCCAATCAATCCTGCCATACTGATATGCTGCCGTATTTTCCATCGCCCTACCCTGGGGAGTGGTGGTACTCGGTCCTTTGCCGTTACCATGTACGCAGCGGCCACAGCAAATACGCCACTACCATCAATGAGTTATATGGTGGCCGGAAAATGGTGCATGGCAGGCTTATTCCTGGAGGTGACTGCGCCGCCGTCTTATCCAATCTACCGCCTGGGGTGCTGTCGATTGATGATGTATTGGCCAATCATACCCTTCTCCCCTACTACACTCGCTTTTTTGCACCAGACAAGAAGCGGCAGGTATGGGAGGCATTACGGGCCGGCCATGGATCAGGCATCACAAGCGTTCGGACGCAGATACCAGATGGCACTGAGGGGCTAAAATACTGCCCGATGTGTTATCAGGCAGATACAGCACAGTATGGGGAGCCATACTGGCACAGCGCCCACCAGATACCTCTACTCCCTCTGTGCCCGACCCATAAGGTCCCGCTTGTATCTGTGCCCATCAAATTTTCCAGGTTGTCCGAGTTATTTCTTCCTCTCATTTCTGTTCACATTCCGAATCCGGAAAACGCAAAAATAGAACCCTGGATGGAGCCGCTGACTGATATGCTGACTGCGTTGGTATGCGGCGACTATCATGTGCCAGTCGATGGACACAGCAACCTACACACAGCGTTGGTATCCAATGGATATGGAGAGGATCGGGTCAGTCGATATCAATCAATCGACGTTGGAAAAGTCCAGCGGGCAGCCATGGAGTATTACGGTCAGCAAATCTATGAGCAGTACTTTGCCAGCTTGTCTGCCGCCGTACTATCACGGCTCGTGCATTGGCAGCTATCATCGCCGGATCGGTATGCACTGCTCGCCGTGATGGTTGGCCTGGATGCTGACACGCTGTTTGGACCTGCGCTCGATGTAACAGATCCACTGCTGGAGCAGTTGCTGCGTTATAAGGAAACCGGCATTGTCTACGGCAAAAATGACCTGGCCGCAAAAATGGGTATCCAACCCGGGCAGCTGGACTCACTGGCAGCAAAGTATCATATAGAGCCATTTTGGCGAAAAATCCGGCAAGATCGCAAGCGGTCCATCCGGTTGCTGTTAACAGATGCAGAATATGAGTCTATCAAAGAAGCAGCTAAGAAAAACAGTGGTGGGCAGCTTGCCGTGTTTGCACGGTCTGTCGTACTTGATTTTTGCAGGAATAAGGAGGCTGAAAATGAACAAATACAAAAAAATCATTGAGCAAGTTCGTGGAAAAGATGACAAAAAGACCCAGGAAAAAGAGGCAGATGCAATCGCTGAGGTGATGTGCCTCTCCATCGATGACAGCCCACACATGATCGCCTTGGAGGATGGGGCAGCAACGCTGGCCGCCCTGTACACTCTGTGCATGGATGATGGGATCAATACGGTTGGGGCCTACCTCGAGATCAGAGATCGGCTGGTCTATCTGCTTTACGATTTATACGATAAAATGAGGGAGAAATACCCAGTGCCCGCTCGAGCAAAGTCGGAGGGTCAGTCAGAGCCGGATGTGGTTGATGCGCTGGAGCGCCTAAGATCCATCTCGACCGAGGAGGAGCGGGAATGACATGGATGGATAGCAATTATCGGACCCTAAGCCTAACCTACCGCTGGGTGCACAGCGATGATGACATGATCGCATGGGCCGATGATGCAATGGATCCGATCGAGTACACCCCAGACCTGTCGGCTATACTGTGGGCGGTATCTGCGCTGGAGGTAATCGCATCCAGTCCGGCTCCCTCAGGCGTTGCCCCACGCATCTACCGATGGGCACGATGGGCAATAGCGTCCAGGATTTGGCGAGTGATTGACGATAGGATGGATACAGAGTGTCCGAAAAACAGATGATTTGCGTTACACATTGGGGCCACCATTTTTGTGCCTCCAGGAGGTAAAAAGTACATGGAATCTGTAACGAAAACGACAGAGGGGATTATCGTTACACATGGGTATGCCAGATGCTCCACTAACGAGACCCGCCAGGACATCGATAGGCAGGTACGGGAACTGCGGGCAGCCGGGGCAACTCGCATCTGGATGGAGTATGAGCATGGAGATGCGCCGACCAAGGAGCAGCAAGATATGATGTGGGATACAGTCCGCCCAGGAGACACGGTGATAATCACAGAGCCTTCCAGATTGTCCCGCTCAGTGCAGCAGTTTTGCCAGATCGTAGAGACAATCAAGTCAAAGCGCATCAGGCTCCAAATCCTGGGGAGCATCACCATCGACTGCCGCAAGGATGATCCCGATCCGATGACGGTGGCATTTCTGCAGTTGATTGCCGTGTTTTCGGAGTTGGAACTTTCCATGATCCGGGCCCGTGTGCGTAGCGGTGTGGCCAATGCCAGGGCCAAAGGTAAACAGTTGGGCCGCCCTCCCATCACGGCAGAGCGTATCCCAGATAGCTTTTTCCGATATTTTACTAAATATCAAATTGGAGAAATCAATGTGAGCGAATTGGCCAGGTTGGCACAGGTAAGTCGCCCCACAGCCTACAGATACCTTGCATGTATAGGAGGCACGCACGATGATCGAGCATGACATCACCTATCGCATATATCCGCCTGGGCGAGTACACACGGAGATTGAGCGAGATCCTGAGGAGTACCCGTATCCTCCAGAGGTGCGGATTGCATGGACCGAACGCAGGGAGTATTCTAATGTCGAGCTGTCATATGATGATCTGGCTGTGGCGATTGAGTCTTGTGTAGTGGAGATCGTGCACGGGGAAACCGAGTATGGCCAGTGCTTCCGGGCGTTTAGAATCACCAAACTCGAGGGTCTGCGGGCCATCGAGTATGCCTCACACAACTACCCCATCTTTCTTGTCCCCAACAACATGATCCGTGGCACACTTGTTGTGGACGATGGGCAGGACTGGTGGCGTTATATTATTGATAGGTGGTACGATTGCGACAAGACTCGGGACCACGATATCGGCTACGACGATCCGCCAGACATCGTTCCGGCGCTGGCGTTGCTATTTAGACCTTATTTGAGGGATCCGGATATGTGACGATGTGTATTATTTTATCTGCATGTTTTCGAGTGAGAGAAAGAGGGGTGATTGAGGGGCAAAATCGACCGTATCTTGTACGTCTTTTGTCTGTTTTGTGTCTGTATGTATACAATATATAAGATGATAAAATGATGACAAAAAAGACGGATAGCTCGGGCATTTGCACCGTGTACGTCGGATTTGATTGGGGGTGATATGAATAGCATTGGCATACATAGGTATAACCAAAGGTTAAACATAGCATATAACATAGCACTAAACATAGCATATAACATTGACACAAAAAAATCCCCCCGGGCGACTTTCTCGCCTGGGGGGATTTGCCATGGGATTGTGAGGTACACAAAGAAATCAGGAGATACACATATGGTTGTTGAGCGTACAAGGAGGGTAGATAGCACATCCTAATCATGGCTGTCTTATTATATACATATTTTTTGTGACTGCCCAATATTTTACTGGGTTTAACATATACCACTCATATTAGCTGTGCTATACTTGTATTGGAAATCTTTCCAAATGCACAAAATAATAAATGATTTTTTAGAAGAGTGTTAAGTCTTCAATTTTCCACCCCTATACAATGGTAGAAACAAAAATAATCAGAAGCGGATAATAGCAAGGAGACAATGATTTATTGCATACCGAGAGCCTAAAGTGCAGACGGCTTCTATATTTTAAATGAGGGCAGAGAACTTTTTCCTTCAGTAAAAGAAATTAGACGCTACATTATAGAGCATGACTGTATGCACAAGGAGAGAGAACAATGAAAAAAATTCTATTTTGTAATATTCCTATGACACTTAAAGTCAGTAAGTGTGTTTATGAAAGCGATGACTGCTCGGTACCTGTCGCTCAAACATCAGTATACTATCCTGTGTCAGCGTTTCTTCAAAAGACTCTTTCTTATCAAGATGAAGTAAAAGCTATTCTGCTGGTAAAGAAAGACAAGTTGGGGCAATACAAAAAGAACCTGACTGGTTGTATTGAGGAACTGCTGGCTGTAGCAGAAACTACGGGTGCAAAAATCGACTATAAGATCATCTACACTGAATTTTCAGAGACTCAAGCGACCCATGACAATCTTCTGCTTTCTATCGTTGATGAAATAGAAGAAGCAACTCATATTATTGCTGATATTACCTATGGCCCTAAAGACCTTCCCATTGTACTTTTCACAGCTATGAACTTCGCAGAAAAATTTTTGGATTGTGAAATTGACAACATTGTCTATGGTCAAGCAACTTTCGTAGATGGGAATGCAGTAAATACAAAAATCTGTGACATGATTCCTCTGTATTACTTAAATTCTGTTACAAATACCATTCAGTGCTCTTCTCCAGATAAAGCTAAGCAAATGCTCAAATCACTTCTTTCTATGTGAGGTGAACTATGGGCAAGAGTAGAGTTGAATATGAAAATTTAATTCGCAATTCTATTCTCTTTTCACTGGACAGAAACACTCAAGCCACAGCTTACAAGCGTGAAGCGCTAAAGCTGGTTGAATATCTTTATTTATATTTGGTATCAATCAATGCTGATAAATATACTGAGTTTGGTCTTGAAATAACCGAAACAGCTAACCGTTGCATAAAAAACTATACGGCAGAGGTTGGCGACTTCCTCAACTATTTCAATTCGGCTATCGCAAAAGAGTATAGAAAGGTATGCGCACGCAGGCAATTAGCTGAACAACACGGGGGCGTACATATTCCCGAAAATGATCAGAGAATTATTCGAAAGTATATAAAGTTTATTGAGCATAATGGAGCTTATAGCATTACAGATGAAATAATCAGCACAATATCAGTTTCTACGGGTATCTCCTACGAAAAAGTTGCCGATTGCCTTTTCGATTATAACAATAGCTTTACTGTCAGCAACAGCTATATATCTGATGATGGATCTGAGGGCAGTCTATTTGACATGATACCCTTAAAAAAAACAACGGAGGATGAATTAAACGAAACAAACCAGGCAGTAGAATTCATTAAGCATATCGATGAAGTATTCTCTACTCGTCAAGCCCGTCAAAAGACTTTGCTATCTAAACTACTAACTGCAAAGCTAATCGAAGCAATTTGGAACAGTGAACAGCTGTTGACAGTTGCTCGAACACAATCCTTTTTCAATGAAGAAATATATACCGATTCCTGCAGGAGACAAGCACCCATTACCGCTCGTGAGATTGCTTCATCTCTTGGCCTCAGCGAGCAAAGTGTTAGTCGCACATTCAAGGTATTTATCTCTCTGCTTTAACCGGAGGTACAATATGCCAAAGCATACATATCTTAATCGCACCTTTTTTGATTTGCAACGCCAAAAGTATAAGGCCATTGAAGAGGTCTCAGTCGAAGCGCAGGCGGTTTGCCTAAAAACCGAAGATAATAAATTGCTCAAAATATTTCATTCCTTGGATAGTGCAAAGTCTCTGTCTGAAAGACTCGAATGGTTAAAGGCTCTGGGTGCCAAGGATGATGTTTTATCAGACACTATTGCTATGCCTTCTGCTCTTTTGACAGGTTTGAAGCGTGATGAAGTTGGGTATGTGTGTGAACCCGTTAATGAATGTACTCTAACGCAATACATCAAGCCAGCAAAAGGAGAAAAGCTTTTTAAGTGGTATTATGAAAAAACTGGTGGAATCGAATATAGATTGAAAATTGCCTATAGCATTGCTGCTCGCCTGCAGCAAATTCATTCTAAAGGTATTTGTTTGGTTGATATTTGCCCAGAAAATACAACCTTACAGGCTTTTTCATTAGAAAAGAAAGCTCAACCAAGTATCCAGTTTATTGGAGCAGATTCTATAAGCTCATATACATACTACGCTCACTCGACAGGCTGCCCTCGATATATCGATCCTCTGGTATATCAGTATCGAACATCACCATCTTCAGTATCAGACACATTTTCGTTTGCAATAATGATGTTCGAAATGCTTACGACCTGCCATCCATTTTACGGAGAAGATGCAGAGCTACTCTCAGATGAGCAGTTCTACGAAAGTCTTTCTCAGGGTTCGTTAGACTACATCGGTGATGAGCGATTATCTACAAACAAAAGCGAAATATATGAAGATACTCAAATTTTCCTCCCTGAAGATTTGGCAATCCTTTTTGATAAAATGTTTGTTGCCGGAAAAATGGATGCTTATCTTCGTCCTACACTTGATGACTTCAAGGCAGCCTGCATTCGGGCAATGAAGAAAATTATCAAGTGTGATCACAAGGGATGCGAGAAAGACTATCCTTACAATCCAAAACATATCTGTCCGTTTTGCAACCATACTACCAGTCGAGTGATTCTTGCTCGATTAAAGAGAACTATATCGGCTTCTGAAAAAATGTTGATACCGCACGATGGAATAGATGGTTTTTCTGCCCTTCCTCTTTTGATAGAAGAACAAAACTATATAGTCATTCGTCCCGGACTAAATAAAATAACCAGAAGTTTCTTTGAACCATCTGCAAAAATTGAAAAAGACTCTGTCAGTATTCTTATTCAGTATTCTCCAGAGAAAAACAGAATGGCAATTAGAAACCGTTTTATAACTCTGAATATTAAGGTTTTAGGAAAAGAACTGCTTCCATATACGAAAACAGATAAAGGACAGCATTCAGACATAATCTTTTCCGAAGATACGAAGGCTACTATTGAGTTGCCCGTAAACGCCCAAATTGAGCCCGAAAGAATTGTCCTGGTTGACGATGAAGGATATGGAACTATCCAGCATAGATGGAGTATTTCCATAGGATAAAGGAGACACCATGAAAAGTAGAGATATAAAATTTGCAAAGGATTTTTGCTTCAATGTTAGGTGTGAATCTCCAGCCGTTGAGTTAAGAGAACATAACATATACGACTATCAAATCGCCGCTGAGAGTCTGTTGATTGGAAATAGCGATGGTTTCGCTTCTGTTGAGGTACTTAAAGCAAAATCCGATGTGCTGTCCAAGCTTGCAGAATATAAAGGGCGATCTATTCTCCGATTAGATAAAGTCAATGGGGATGCAAATGTATATACATTTACTCTTTTATGTTTCTATCAGCATATGTTATTCGAGGAACCTTATCAGGTGCTAATTGACGATGCAATCTATCCAGAGCTGCGCCGGCGAAGACTTGATCTGAATAATATTGAGAAGATACTTACTGAAGATCTTGTCCTCGATGGTAAATACTGGTTTGTTTATGGAAGTAACAAAAAGAATACCGAACAGCGTCTGTACGGAAAAAGATACTCCGTTGTAGTAGCTCCCTCCACCCAGGGCTATTTGCATATTACCGCCATCTATGAAAATAAAAACAAATCAAGAGCTGAAAACCTGATTACTCTTATGAGCGGATCTATTGAATTCAAGGACAATACTGAAAATTTACGACGTGTTTCCGCTGAGTTCATGGATAAGTTCAAACAAGCAACCCGCAATAATTCTGACCTGATTAAGCTGTGGAGTATTTATGATCATCTCGGGCAAGAAGCTATCAAAATGGATGCAGCCGAAATGGGAGTTCTTCAATACAAGAGTTATAGAAGAAGTCAGGGAAATCTGATATTCAGCGTACTTGGTGGGTATGTACTTCCGGAATTTCTGCGAGGTGATATGCAATACGCAGTTATCCCTGAAGAATCCTTTAATGAAGATGATCCTTTAAGTTACAATCCTCGAACGGCTATTATTATCGGTTCGGAATTTGATAAGGGATGTATTGGGTCTACAGAATTTGTTATTTCTGATGAACGAGTAGATGCCTTTAAGAACATTCCTTCAAGAGGTTATATTGTCCCAAGTATCAACGGTTCCATTATCCAAAGTAAACGAAGAAAAATTGCTCAGACAAGAATTCTAAATGGAGAAAACCCACTTTTAGGATTGAATCTGCTCCTTCAGTCCGGCGAAATCGTTGGCATTTCCGGTAAAGAACGTACCGCTGTTACAGAAAACCTTCGCAAATATATTTTTGGCGAGGATAAAAATAAAAAGTTTAACGACCGTCAGCGTGAAGCAATCCGTATCGCAATCAATACGCCGGACATTGCCGTAATCCAGGGGCCTCCTGGTACAGGCAAGACTCAGGTCATCAAAGCAATTATCGAGCGCATAAACGAACTCGAAGATGGAAATGCAAGAATTCTTATCAGTTCTACACAGCATGATGCTGTCGATAACGCTATAAAAGGGGTTTCATATGGTGGTGTTCCTGTAAACCGTGTTTTTAATAGAGACAGAGCTACTGTTGAAGACGCCCCGGTATTTAGCTGGATTGATGAAATGATTGCTTCCTGCAGCGATTGGCTTTCTGCTCATCAAGCCGAGAGCGATACACAAGAAATATTCCGCTGCATCAAGAACCTTAGATCCGGTGATACAACTGAAATGGAGAACGAGCTGAAAACTCTCTACCATTTGCTTCAGACTAACGGTTACTCTGGTGAATTATTAGCAAAAATCAATGAAATCAGTGTAAGCCTTATCGACCTTGCTAAGCCGACATTTGAAAATAGAGATAATTCTCGTCTGACTGAACTATTGCACGAACAGCGAACTGATATATCCGCTTTCCTGACTGATGGCGTTCAAAAGCTCAAGCCTCTTGAAATGTATCTGAAATGGGAATGCGAAGACATCGACTTTGAGATTCCAGACTATTGGAAGCAACTGAAACGAGCAAACACTGATACCCCTCAGTTGGAAGAACTTCTGGTCGCATTTAAAAACGATATTGACCTTCTTCTCCGAGAATATGCCACAGAGCAACCACAAAAAGTTGACAGTACATTTTTGCAAAGAATAGATGATTTGCTTACATCTGTTGAAGATGAATTGGCTGTCCGTGAAGACAGTAAAACTCGAGAAGAGATGTTGTTTGATTATATTTGGCAATTCAAACATGACCTTAGCAACATCCAAAATGTTAAGAGCTTGATAAGCAGTTACTCTCAGGTAAACGCAGCTACCTGTCAGCAGGCAGCAAACAAATTCATTAGCCCTGCTATGAAGGGATTTGAAGATATTTATGACTATGTCATAATTGATGAAGCTGCCAGATCTAATCCTTTAGACTTGCTGATCCCCATGTCTATGGGAAGGAAGATTATCCTTGTTGGCGACCACAAACAGCTTCCTCACATGGTTGAGAAAGATATTGTTGAAGCGGTAGTTCAAAAAACGAAAGATGTTGGTGCAAATGCAGTCCTGGAAGAATCTTTGTTTATGAGACTTTTTAATAAAGTCAAGGAAGCAGACGAACAAACAAAGCTTGATCCTACCAAGACTTCTCATATTGCCAGAACCTGTACTCTGAATCAGCAATTCAGAATGCACTCTCAAATTTGTGAACTAATCAATGTGTTTTATGCAGAGGAACACCTTGAAACAGCTTGCAAAGATAGTGATAAAGAACACAATTTGGGGCTGTATAATAACAAGCCGTTGGTATGGATTGATGTTCCTATGTCCAGTAAGGCTCCAATGGAAGCAAAAGGAATCAGTAAATCAAGACCGTGCGAAGTTTCTGTAATCAAAAAGGAACTGAGTAAAATTCTTATTGCAAACTCAACTTTTGAAATTGGTATCATCACATTCTACAGCAAACAGGCAGAACTTCTGAAAAATATGATTGACGATGAATTTCCGAGTGATACACATAGAATATCTGTAGGAACTGTTGATGCTTTTCAGGGAAAAGAATTTGATGTAGTAATTCTATCTGCTGTTCGTTCGAATCAGGAAACTGAAATGAATAAGCGTGTTGGTTTCTTGAATAACAACAATCGCCTGTGCGTTGCATTTAGCCGTGCTAAAAGGCTTCTTATTACGGTCGGTGACAGCAAAACTGTTGCCAACGACGGAAACAATACAATTATTGCTCCTTTGGACGAGTTGCTCAAGCGCAGTAAACGGGAGGACATCGGCTATTATGAAACTTTTTAATTTTGGAGCGGATGTCAAGGGTATACAGCCTGATACATATAAGCCAATCGCTTGGCCAATAAACGTATGGGCATGCTATATTCCTGACAACGTGAATCCGGAACTTAATATACTTGAAAAGCTCATTCTATCTTTAGTCAGCAAAGGTATTGCTCATACTGATAGAGAAATTAAGAATATCCTTGTCAATCAAATTGGCCTGAACGAAGACTTGATCGACAATGTCCTTGCTGACTGTAAAAGAGATTATTTTGATAGCAGACACAAAACAGAATATGTCCTCAATACTCCGGCCAAGAATCTGTTGGAAGCTATCGAAGGTGAAATATCACCCGAAATGCAAATGTCCGACCTGACAAAAAAAGTTTATCTTATCCAGGATGCTGTAACCAACACTGTTGTCCCATGCTTTAGTATTGATACACTTCCTGAAGATGGCGATTATGAGCAAATTGAAGATCAAAACTGTATATTCCTTAAAGGAATTGATGCTGCACAGCCTAAGACAGCTGCAATTACTAATGCGCTTCGTCAATGGGGCAAAATCCGTAAGGCTGTTGACAATGGAGAGCTCTCTCAAGAAAACCATGTGGATATGGAGAATGAGCCTTCTGACTTTGAAGATGAAGAATTTGGCACGGATGAAACTCCTGTAAAAACTTTGGCAGATACTGCGGATCATCCTAAACAGGTTAGCGCAATCACCGTATACGATGATGAACCCAAAACATATCTTTCTATCGCTTATGTTGCATTCAACCCAAGCAATCCAACAGAAATTGAGATTATCTCACCTCTTGGGAAAGTATATGACAACTGGTTTATGAAACTTGTAAACAGGCTTCGTGTTTACGACAAAAGCTTTGCTGAAGAATTACAGCTTTTCCTTATGGAAAAGACAGAGTTATTCAAAGACAAGATTGCATTCGACAACGATATGGACATTCAGTTGTTTGATGATTTTCCGATCATTTGCAATAGCCCAGTATATGCCGATTTAAAAAAAGCAATCCGGGATCTCTCTAAGGATGTTGACCGTATTCGCAAAGGCGAAGACGAATCAACAAATTTTGCCAAAAATCTTAGAACTGCAATAGAGGTTATTTTTCGAACAGCAATCAACGCACACCCGGAAATCAAAGCACAAAAAGCAGAATACTGTGGCGTTGAAAAGGACAGCGCTTTTCAACAGGATTTTGCCCGATATAAGATGAGAATCAGACAGGTAGTGGAAACAAATCGTCTTGATGATACCATCAAGCAAAGATTTACCACCAAAGGTATCTATAAAAATGTAGCCGATTTCCGTCAAAGCAACCCAAAAGATAATGCTGCCTTAATACTGCTGTACGCCAGCAAGACACCCGCAAACTTTGCAACCCAGTTCGTAATTGACTATGATCATATTTTTGTCGAAATGTATGACCTATACCATCTCGGAACCGATGCGGGACATGCAGGAGTAAACTACACTACCACGTATATCTCTCCGTCTGATGCAGAGATATACTATTCTCAGTACGAAGGTATTGTTCGAGCAATCTTCTCGTGTTTCATAGAAGGAGAAAAATAATGGCTAAGGGAAAAAATAAAAGGCCTCAGTTTCAGGCCAAGCAACAAGGAAATAGTTATGTGGACAAACTGGCAGCTGAACGTGCTGCCAAAGAGGCAGAACAAATTCTTTCAGATGAACGGGTGCAGGAAAAGATTAAAGAATATGAGAAGCTGATTGCTGATGCTGATGCTGACTTGAAAAAGAAGTTAGCTGATCTTGAGGCTGATTATCAGGCCAAACACACTGCGTTGGACGCTGAAAGGGAAAAGATTTCGCAGGCATTGGCGGATATTAAAGCGAGAGAGACCGCCGTATTGAATATGGAAAGCGAGCTTGCAGATCAGAAAGAACAGGTTAAATCGGAAACTATAGCTGAAATTCGAGCTGATGAAAAGCGGATCCGTGAAGACGAATATAACACTCTGCGTATTATGTGGGAGCAGGAAGCTGCCACAAAAAGAGATGCTTTGGCGGCTGAGCTTGCAGCACAAAGGCAATCAACCGCACAGGAATTTGAGCAAGCGCATGCTTTGCGTGTCGAAGCAGAAACAGTGCGACTGGCTCGCATACATGAAGCTGATGCTGAAATTCAAGCAAAGCATAAACAACTTTGCGATGAATATCGAACCAAGCTGGATGAACTGGAGGCCGCTATAAAAGAATATCAACGTCAAAAAGCTGACTATGAATATGAGCGAGAAGAACTTGAAGGTGAACGTGAATACATTCAGGCCTTGAAACAGCGGTATGAAGGATGCTCAGAAACAGAGGTGCGATTGTTGCAGCTCAAGATCGCTCATCTGGAAGATATCAATAAAGCGAGTCAGGAACAGATTTCCGTGCAATCCAAAAAAATTGCTCAATTGGAAGTGCGAGCATTGGATCGAAGCGGACAAACTGCTCAAGAAAGAATTGATGAACTTGAAAATCTGTTAGCAGTAGCTACTTCTCAATTGGACGAATATTCTAATCTTCCTTCTCCGAGTAGAGTTGCCGAACTTCAGCACGCAGAGGAAATGTTCCGAACTCAACGTCAAGAGCTCGATGAAACAAAAACCAAACTGGTTACTGCCCAGGCGCAGTTGAGTGCATACGCATTAGATAAAAGAGAACTTGAAAATGCCCGAACAACAACGGCTGCATTGCAATCGTTGAATGAACAGCTTCAAAGAAAGCTCCAGTTCATTACCGAACAATACAAAAGCAGTCACGAGAGTAAATTCCAAGGCTTACTTAAAATTGATGCTGAAAAATATATCGCTTCTGAACGAGAAGATTTCCACGGGACACTCGCTGACCTTGTAGCTTATGTTAGAAATTTTGGTGCTAATCCTCCTGCTGGGCAAACACCGCTGTATTATTCTGAGGAGACTATTCGTGTGTTCTTATCTTCTCTGGCAGCCTCTGAATCTGCATCAAGACTAATCATTCTTCAGGGGTTGAGTGGTACGGGTAAATCAAGCCTTCCTCAGTTGTTCCGAAATGCGCTCGATATACGCTGGCACTCCATCTCGGTGCAGCCTTCCTGGAGAGACAATCGTGAGCTTCTTGGCTATGATAACGATTTTACAAATCGTTTCAAAGAGACCGAATTTACTAAAGTACTTTACCGTGCATCCTCTGGTGATTACAAAGATGACATTGTTCTGATTGTTTTAGATGAGATGAACCTTGCAAGAATCGAATATTATTTTGCTGATTTTCTCTCGGTGCTTGAACATAAAGATGCTGAATGGAAAATCCCTCTTGTTTCCAGCTTTGCAGAACCTAATGAAGAACAGCGTCCTAAATGGCTTAACTATGATAACGGAACTGCTAACATCGTTATAAAAAAGAATATTTGGTTTATCGGTACAGCAAATAACGATGATTCAACCTCTCTTATTACTGACAAAGTTTATGACCGTGCACAAATCTTGGATATGGATGAAAGAGAGGCCCCATTTGAAGGCGAAAAGGTTAATCCTGTAACTATCAACTTCGGTGCATTGAGTGCAATGTTTACAAAAGCCCGCAGAACAAAGGGTAATCAAATGACCAAGCAGGATTGGGATATGCTGAACGAAATTGATACAGGCATCCTACAGCACATGGATATTACATTTGGCAACCGAATGAAAAACCAGCTTGATGACTTTGTACCTGTTTACATCGCCTGTGGTGGAACAAAAGAAGGTGCTATTGATTACTTCCTGGCCCATAAAATTCTGCGCAAACTTGATGAAAAATACGATGCTTATGTTGCGGGATGCCTTGACGATTTGGTAGAGGCCCTGAACGCTGTTTACGGAGATGGGGTCTTCGTTAAGTGCCTCAAAAAAATTGATACAATCAGGCACCGCAATTTTAGTGCAGGTGATATTTAATGCAGATTTCAATAAAAACTCCTTCTGGAGTAATACCAGTTGAATTCAAAAGCCAGGCAGTTAAATTAACCTCTCCGTTGGCTCTTTTGGAAATCAGATTAGGAAAAAATGAATCCTGCGACATTTGCGAAGGAAAAAATATACATTGTTGTCAAGCGGGCGAAAATCATTACAAGCTAAATGTTTCAGTCAAGAACATTATCACTGTTAGACTGAAGACTCCAGATACTCTTGTCAATCTTCAAATTTCCTGTACGGGCGGAAATGCCATTGACAAAAAGACCATTGAAAATCTTATTCATTTCAGTAATAGTTTGAAGATGCTGCCTTCAGATGCCTCTGGACAGATTCCCATCAATAGTCTCTTGGCTGCTATTGAAGCAAATGAAATCACTCTGTTGAGTGTTCAGAAGCCTTTGACTGGATATGATAATCAGTCACTTCTGAGCCAAATACAAAGTGCGCTCACACAAAAAGTTCGTGCTATTTGTTCCAGCCCCAAACAAGGCATGCGAACTGAGGAAGTGGTTCAAGATGTCAGCCTTGTCAAGAGGATCAATACTGATACTTTGTCGCATTTGGCATCGCATTCGGAACATTGGAAAGTTCGAACATTAAACGGATTAGTCCCTAAACGACTGAAAGCTGATATCATCGAGGATGAAATAAACATATATGAGAATCTGTTTTTCAGAATGGCAGTAGACGACGTTGCGGAATACACTACCCAACAAATCTTGTCTCTTAAAGCCGCCAAACGTCAAAACACTGATGCTATCGACTGGGAATCATATGGAGCCAAAGTTAATGATTATCGGAGAAGTCTCCTGCTTCAGAAAGTATTATCTGGCCGTGATATTAGTGAGTTATCTCGTGAAAACAAAGTCTTTGATGATGCATTACAGATGTGGCTTCAGGTAAGCAAGATACTTACCTCGATTCGTGGTTCAGCGTTTTATCGCAAGATTGACAGCAAGAAAAGAATCGGCCGAACGATTCACCTTACAAATATCCTGAAAAATGATCAGCGCTACAAAGCGCTATATGATATTTGGTGTCTTGTTCAAAAGGAAAAGCAGAAAGAACAGCAGGAAAAGCAAGGAATTAACAACGATATAATCAATGCTGCTGAATGCTACTATACCGCTTACTGCATTATTGCTCTGATTTATGCTATGAATTTGCTCGGAATTGAATTTTCAGATGGATCAACATTTAGCGTGGGGCAATTTGGTCAGATGACAATTCAGGCTACAGCTGAGGATGACTACTTCAGATATTCACTCTATAACAAGGAGGACCAGTATGGATTTACTTACTTGAATCTACAGCTGGAAGAAAAGGTGGATATAGCAATTTCTGTTCCTGCTGAATGTGACTTTAGTGACGTTGTTTTTTCTCACATAAAATCGGTGGCAAGCTACGACGCAGAGGAGAACTGTATTCATCTTCACAAGAAACCCAATTCAGCTGAGCGAACAGCGTTGCGAGAATTGCTCCACAAACCCCAATATGAGATACGAAAACTGTCCACTCAGGACAAATTTAAGTACCAGAAATCAACATATGCATGGAATGAATTTGTCGTCGATTTGATTTCTGATGCACGGCTTCATGATCCCCAAATAAGAACTCTTAAAATTTCTCCAATGCTGTTTCATGTACAGGCTGAGGCGACCGCTGTTGATAATTTCACCCAAGAACTCTTTGATAGCGCTAATGAATACTCCTGTTATCTTCTTCCGCATTCATTAGAAGATTATCGAGATATAAAGAATGTTTCGTTGCTCAGGCGCTTATTTAACTATGGTGAAGCATATCATTTAAATGATGAAGACGGGTGGAAAGACTATCACGTTGCGGTTCTTCCTACAACACAAACAGATCTTGGAACCATACAAAGGTTAATGAAGTTTGTTTCCTTACACCGCAGCAAGATGATTGTAGACATTGAGGATAGTAATGCTATTCATTGCCCCATTTGTGGAAAGACACATATTAAAGCTCTGGATGCAAATTCATGGAAATGTGAAGATCCTGAATGTGGTATCGAGTGGGGTAAAACACGCTGCACTAAAGGCTGTAAACAGTACTTTTATTGGATTCGACCTGACTGCAATGTTAACCCGAACGATTTTTACCAACTCCCTGAATGTGAAAACATTCTAAAAAAGGATAGTTTGTTTGATCGTTATATCATTACTGATTTCGAGTTTGAGGAACAAATAGATGGTTCTTTGACACTATATCCCGTCTGTCCAAAATGCGGGGCCAGACGATTTCCATAAAACAGAAAGCCACAGCTGTTCTATTCTCGAATAGTAGCTGTGGCTTTCCGGTTTAATCAACAGTATTATTTTGTTTTGCATATTTTCCCTATTATCAATGTTCAAAATATCCCGTGTGTAGATATGCCTGAGATGAGATAGCAGATGCTCATAGTAAAAATCATAACAGAGGGGAATGGGTGAAGCTATTCACTCTGGGCTACGATATTCCAATCAAAAAGCTTAAGCCGACAAAAGAAAAGGTTGGTCATTGACTGGGTCATATAGCGTCTAAAGGTCGTTGGCAGCTCTGTGGTGAGCCACGGCACAAGCTGCAGGATTAGATTTCATATGAGCATAGTTTTCAATCTTGAATAGTGCATTTCTTCCGTGGGGCGCCGGAGAGCCCTCTCCAATGCGGTTATCGACCCAACCAAAATACATTTTTTCTTTGCCCTGGTAACAGCAGTGTAAATCAATTTTCGAGTTAAGATGTTTCCCATTGACTCGCAAAGCGGAATGATCACTATAGGATACTCGCTACCCTGTGCCTTATGGATCGTCAATGCGTATGAAAGAACGAGCGTTTTTGCAGTTACTTCGGTAATGTCATGTCGAACGAAATGATGATTGGCGTACTCAACGGTAACATATTGAGAGCCAGTGTCTTTCACAATGCCCTCTGTACCATTGAATAGATTTCGGGCATAGTCATTTTTACAGTAAATTACACGGTCTCCTGGCAGGAGACTATCTGCATCTGCCAAAGCTTGTCCATTCACCGAAAAATTAAGTAAATTCCGCAGCACTATATTAAGTTTACCAGCGCAATCCTTTGTGGGAGATAAAACTTGAATCTTATTTGCACTTATACCGTGATAATACATTAAATTAGCCACAATATCAGAAATATTTAAGATAAGCTCATCATTTGTTTCATCAATGCAACAGAAAGAAATATCATCCATTATGGAATCGCCAAGTATTGATACTGCCATTCCGGGATCTGATTGACCAATCACACTTGTTGCAAATCTAACGATACTGCTTGTTTGGCTCTGACGGAAGCAGGTCTTCAGCGTGACCGTCGGTACGCATTCAGTCTCAATCAGGTCCCGGAGAATATTTCCAACTCCGATACAAGGGAGCTGATCTGGATCCCCAATTATGATAAGTTGTACAGTCGAAATAACTTTGGTAATTAAAGCGGCAAACAGTTCGGCACTCACCATCGACATCTCGTCTACAATTAGATAGTCGCATTTTATCGTGCGGGCAGACAGTAGCCTATGTATCGTTGTTGCTGGGTGCCCTGTTTTCTCCGTCAAATGCACTGCAGCTTTACCTGTTGGTGCACAGAGTTTTATTTTCGCCATTGGATTATGCTTTAAAACCAGTGAGCAAATCGCATCAGTCACAGCGGTTTTCCCGGTCCCAGGACCGCCGGTAATCACGCTCAATGGTGAGGTGATTCCAGTAATGACGGCGGCCTTTTGCTCTTCAGAAAACATCATCTGCTTTTCGGACTCATATGATGAGAGAGACTGTTTGATCTCGCCTTCCGAAATGGCAGGTTCCTTCTCGGATCTGATGATTGCCAAAATTCCTTTTGCTGCAGCAGTTTCTAATTCGAAGTTCCGGCGAAGATAAAGGTACTGGGTGCCATCTGTATCAGCTGCATATTTGATGATGCCCTTTTGAACAAGAGAATTGCAGGCAGCGGCAATCTCGTCATGCTTGGCCCGCTTACGGATAGCAGCAACTCGCTCGATAAGCACAGACTCCGGAAGACATAAGCTCCCTTCGGAGTGAGCGGCATATTTTAGGCATCGGAGTACCTGTGCCTCCAAGTGAGCCGCCGCTGCGTCTTTAGTTTGTGCCGTTTGTTCCCGTTCCACCTGCTGGGGCGCAGGAGACAAAGTTAAACCATTATATAGGCCACTTTTTAACATTTTTGCGTACTTTGAAAAATTAGAAGGATCCATGGTCTTTGCTGCGGCAAGCCGATTGGAGATAGTTCTCTGTGAGCACCCCATCTGCTGGGCAATTTTGCTGGTTGTCTCACCAGAATCATACAGCAGTCTTGTCTTCACCATCAGAAGCTCGTCTGCATGTTGAGACTTGAGTGCAGTACTGACAGTCTGTCGTGTGATACCCATATGCTCTGCGATGACTTTTTGTTTCGCACCTGCAAGGTACATTTTTAGGATATTGGTGTCTCGCTCTGCTTTTTCATTGTTCTTTGGAACTTCAATACGGATATTGGGAGAGATGAGACCAACCAGCTTTGCCTCTTCGTCAGTAATATCCAACAGATCAATAATCTTTTGAGATCCAATTGCATAGGTCTTCTTAATGGCTGAGGAAAGTGTACTTTTCAATTCACGGGGGCTAAACGGTACTCTGAAACCCTCATTGAAATCCTCCGTCCGGCGCATTGCTTCATCAATCGAATAGATAGAGCAGGCAAGCGCAAAAAACAGAAAGATGAAGTTATTCCGCAGCTCGTTTCCGCTCGGCGCAGATCGAAGGTTTCGAAGTCTTTGGACGGCGTCTAAGAACTGCTCGCACCGCTTCTTCTGATCCTGAGATACGGCGACATATTTCTTTCTTCTGGAGAACTTTTCCTTCTCTCGGGTATATGGAAGATGTGCATTTCGATAAGCTACTAAATCCAATCGTTCATCACTCAAGCGTCGGACTTGAACTTTTTTCCCGGTGGCTGGGTTTGAACTTCCTGGCAGGCGGTAGAGTCCTGCTAAATTGGTAGAGGCAGGAACATCAACTTCCATGCCGACCAATTCTGATTGAAATTCATCGAGCAAAGTCTGAATAATACTGATGAAATGATTTGCAACATCTAATATACAATTCTCAAATTTGGGGGCATACACAGGATTGATAAACCACCAGAGTTGTACACCACGTCCAGTCAGCACAATGTAGTTAGGAGATATCAAGTCTCCGCACTGGATGCAATCATTCTTTAAACGCCAGACAAAGCTATCAATTAGGAGATCTCTCGCTTGATCTGTAACCGAGTCTGTATGACAGTCAACATCAATTACAATGGCGTTGTAAGCAAACATACTGGCATGTGCTCTTTCCATCTTGGTGAAGGAAGTCGCCGATAGATAATAGTGTTTTTGCGGATACAATTCCATTTGTGCTACAAATTCTGGAAGACTGCTTAAGCGAACAAAGCAGATTGGCTTAAATTTTGCGTCATCTTTAAGGGCGAGCGAAGTGTAGCCGTCATAGTTGGAATTTCTCGCTAAGTCTCGGAGAAATTCCAGGCCATCAGTACTGATTGGATAGGAATGCTTTTTATAATTCAGTTTGAAGTCTTGCATAGTAATAAGCTCCTTGCTTTTGCAATTTGCTTATTTTATGCATGTGCAATATCATTTCCTGGGTGATGAAAGATACAGTGCAAAAGGAAGGAGCATGCCGTAAGCGGCACACTCCTTCCTTTTGCGTTATTCCATACACAGATAGACATAATATTTGATTTTATTCGTAATCTGGAATATAATATTTTGTAGAATATTTGTTTAACAATGTAAAAAAGATTGAACTAAAGTGATTGATAGGAGGAAGTATATGGAATACGCTTCTATTCGACAAATTTCTGAGAAATGGGGAATTTCTGTTCGCCGGATACAGGTACTTTGTGTTGAACAGCGTATTCCGGGTGCTGTTAAAATAGGATACTCATGGGCGATTCCTGCGGATGCTGAAAAACCCAAAGATGCCAGAGTAAAATCTGGAAAGTATATAAAAAGCGATATATGGCCCAATTGACAGAGGAGGTGCAGTGTGGCAGAGAGAATTCAATCCATTCCAGAAGCAAGATTGCTGCTGGCCTCCCTGCGTTCTGTAGGGTATAACGAAGAAACTGCGATTGCAGATATTATAGATAACTGCATTTCAGCTCAGGCCCATGAAATCAAAATCTACTTTGATTGGGAAAAGAAACGAATTGTGATTTCTGATGATGGCTTCGGCATGAGCGAGAACGACCTGATTGAAAATATGCGTATAGGATCTTCTGATCCCAGCAAAATCCGAGCTGAAGATGATTTGGGGCGGTTTGGTATGGGCATGAAGACAGCGGCATTCTCTTTGGGGAAAAAGTTAACAGTTATAACAAAATCAGACTCTGTCGTGAGTAATGCCTCTTGGGATTTGGACCAGATTCCGGAGATTGGGTGGAATTTGATTATTCGGGACGAAAGTGAAATCTCTGAGTTTTTATCCTATATAGGCGAGCAGGGTACGATTGTTATTATTGAAAACCTGGATCGAGTGATCGACATCGGTGACGAAAAAAAAGCCCAGAATAAATTTTATAGGATTGCAAGTAAAACGGAAAAACATTTGTCACTTACATTCCATCGATTTATTGAAGAAGATAATCTCGTTCTGGAACTAAATGGTATTCCAATTAAAGCGTGGAATCCATTTATTTTAGAAAATAGTGCAACTCAGGAACTGCCGGAAGAATCAATTTTCTCAGATGATGGCTGTGCAGAGGTGACTATTCAGCCTTACGTTCTGCCGCATAAAACGAAATTTGCAACTGATGATGATTACCAGGCAGCAGGCGGACCCAAAGGATGGAATTATCACCAGGGTATTTATGTTTACAGAAACAGACGCCTGATTATCTGCGGAACATGGTTTGACTACATAAAGAAAGAACCTGCATACAACCTGGCCCGCATTAAGATTGATATTACATCGGCCAGCGATGAGGACTGGAAAATCGATATTAAGAAGTCAACAGCTTCTCTGCCCAGTTATGTTAGGGAATCAGTTGAAAGAGAGATTGATCTTTGCACTGAAACTTCAGCTCGTGTATATAACTCCCGTGGCAGTTATACAAAATCCAATGTCAGTGCCCCAAATCTGGATTATGTATGGGAGCAACGAAAAAAGAATGGCAGATATTCTTTCCATATTAACAGAAAACATTCTCTTCTAAATAATATCAAGAAGCAGTTGGATGACCAGGGAAAATCGACACTGTCAGCATATCTCGCTCTGGTTGAAAATTTCGCACCGTTTATGCACTCCGGAGTAACAGATTCTTTGCAGAAAAGTAAAGTTGGTACAGAGCCTGATAAGACCTCTTTGGAATATCAGATGCAAATCAAAGAACTGACAGATATGATTGCAATTTTCTTGTCACAGGGATTTACCAAAGAAGAAACACAGTCTACGCTGCTGAACATGGCTAATTATAGACATCTCCGAGAGGACATTGTTAGATTGGTGGAGGAAGCACAATGATTAATACGCCGAAAGACTTAAGTGATATTGAGGTCGGTTTATATAGGAGTGGATATAGTTTTTGTGAGAAGCTTGTAAAAGAAGAAAATATAACTATTGCGGAAGCAGTCGAGAAGACCGCAGCAAAATTCGGTGCCTTAAATATGATTTCTGACATGGAATGTTTTAAAAAGTTCCTGTTCAGTGAAGTGACCGCCTACACAGAACCTTCTATTGGTGTGTGTGATCCAAATCTGGAAGATAGGACTTGGTGGGATGAGCTCAAACAAGACCCGAAATTTAAACCGGAGTATTGGAGCCGTTATTATGACTATTTGCTGAGGAAACCCTCTTGGAGCATTACAGCAGTGGAGGATATTAATTCCTCTACTGATAAGATTATGAATGCCTTAGCAAATCCACAAAAAGGAACAGCTAACGAACGAATGGGCATGGTATTCGGCTATGTTCAATCTGGTAAAACGGCACATTATATCGGGATGATTAATAAGGCCTACGATGCAGGATATCGTATTGTGATTGTGCTGTCTGGCATCCATAACAGCCTTCGCAGCCAGACTCAGTCTCGTATCGATGAAGAAGTTCTGGGATATGAAACAAGTCTGGAGAGTATCGGAGATATGACCCGGGAGCGCAATGTGATTGGTGTTGGAGTAGGTCCTCATAACCAGGTCGAAACTGTTGTCCAGTCAATTACGACACGAGATGAAAAGGGCGATGTCAATAAAAAAACGGAAGGCGTATCTATGATGCCTCCGCTCATGATCGTTACAAAAAAGTACGCCTCTGTTCTGCGCAAAATTCTGCGGTTTTTCCGTAAAAATCATTGCGCAGAGATTATAGGCGGAAAGAAGAAAATTCCAGCAAAATATCCTGCACTTATTATTGATGATGAGGCGGATCAAGCTTCTATCAATACGAAAGAAAGCTATGACGATCAAGGCAATGTTTTGGATGACTATAATCCTTCAATTATCAACGGCTTGATTAGAGAGTTGCTTGGTGTATTTGAATGCCGTTCTTATATCGGTTATACCGCTACTCCTTTTGCAAACATCTTTATTCCTCCACATATTGACGACGAAAAATATGGAACTGATCTCTTTCCAAGAGATTTTATATACAGATCTCCAAGAGCAGAGCAGTATATTGGTGCAAGAGAGTTCTTTGGATTGGGCAGTACCGAGGATTTTCCTGCGATGCCGCTTTACCGGAAAATTGTGGAGGGAGCAACGTATCTCGGCAGTGGTACCAGACCTACCGACCCGGTTGGAGAACTTCCCAAGGAGCTTAAACTGGCTGTAAAATACTTCCTTTTGTCTACCGCACTTAGGAACTGCAGAGGCCAAAGGAACAAACCCAACACGATGTTAATCCATATCATCCGCTTCGTTGGTCAGCAAAATAAGGTTAAACAAAAGGTTTTGAAATATTTTAAAGAAGAAATTGAGAATCACATTCGCTATGGTGACCCCATCATTGAAAGTGAGCTGAAGTCGATCTGGGAAGAAGACTATGTTCCTACGACCAGCAAAATGAGGGCGCAGTTCAGCAAATATATGTCTGGATGTGATGATGTTAGTTGGGACTGCGTCTGGTCTGAAGTTAAACGCCTGATCGCTGACAAGGAAATCAGTGTATATAGTGTCAATGGTAAGAGCGATGATGTTCTTCTTTACAAAAACCATGAGGGAAAACCATTCAATGTCATTGTCATTGGCGGCGATAAACTCTCCAGAGGCTTGACACTGGAAGGACTGACAGTAAGCTATTTCACCCGTAGCTCTAATACATACGATACTCTTATGCAGATGGGCCGATGGTTCGGTTTCCGTCCGGGATACCTGGATGCCTGCAGGTTGTTTACTACGCCCACTCTCCATGCAAGCTTTTCTCACATTTCTATGGCTACCGAAGATCTTGCTGCACAATTTGACTTTATGAACAGCGTAGTTCAGACACCAAAGGACTTTGGTCTGCGGGTGGCATCTCATCCGACGTTGGAAATTACCAGTCGAAATAAGATGAGAACGGGGCAGGAGTTTAAGCGGGATTTCAGCTGCAAGCTGAGCCAAACTCGTGTTTTTGATATTGATGGTGAGCAGTACGACAGAAACTTTGAAGCTGTCGAAGACCTTCTGTATGCGATTAAAGGCTGCCGCATAACAGCAGAACAATATCAGAAAATACTTGGAAGAAAAGCTCCGGGTGAGCATTTCTTCTATCTAAATGTGTCTGCTCATGATGTTGCCAACTTCTTTGAAAGTTATGAAACATCTAAAACTGCAACCAGAGCAAACAGCAAATATATGGCAGATTATATTCGTACCATGAATGCGGATGGAATTGGTGGAGTTAAATCGTGGACCGTTTGTCTGATAAATATGGATAATGGAGAAAAATTCGATATTGCTGATTTGCAGGGAGTAGGAGGAGGTATTCTCAGAAGAGAGGGTACAGGTGTGGATTTCTCCGCAACAACCGCCTCTATCCATACTATGACATCTGCAGATCATGAGTATATGGATTATGATAGCGATACATATAAGCGAGTTCTGGAGCTGAAAGAAAAATATCAAAATGATCCTTCTAAGACAAAAATCAATGAAATTATTCGCAGAGAAACAAGACCATTCACGAATGGATTTTTGATTCTGTACCCTATTGGACAAGCGGGAAGACTGACTGATGAACGTGGGGACCACAAGCCTCCCTTTGGATTTGCTGCGGTATTCCCTGATCGAAAGGGAAAGGGTGACCTCAAATCCTATCGGATGAATGATATTGCATTGGAGAAAGACAGTAATGAGTTTTACGGCTGATATTTACAACGAAATATTGTCCGACATATTTTCAGGGACAGGTCAGACTTCCCCCTTTGCGATGCGGCTGGTGAAGTTTGACAATGGCATTATGATTGCCTTTGCAGTCAACATTGCCACAAGAATGCGCTCAGCGTTTTTATCTGTGACTTCAGAAGTTCCTAAGAGCAGATTTCCGCACTGGAAAGGCGTTGAAATTGAAACAGCTACACTTCCAGCATATGGAATTGATGTGCCTTTTGTTGGTCTTTCTCAGCTGCCGAATAGCGCCAGTGATATTTTTGAAATTGTTGTTGAAGACCTGAGAAGTCAGTTGGAAGCAGCAGAAAACACCGATGAGTCCTTATCTGTCATCATCACAGTTCTAACGAAGTGGAAGGAGTTTTTTGCTGCTGATAAAGAGTTGCTGATGTCTGAAGAGCGTCAGCAGGGACTTTATGGAGAGCTGCTGTTTTTGAGTGAGTGCTTGGATTCACAAGGGGTGGGAGCAGTTTCACATTGGGCTGGCAGTGAAGATGAAACCCATGATTTCTACTTTGGCCCTCATGCAGTTGAAGTGAAGACCACCTCTGCGCAGGCTCCCTATTTTGCTCATATCAGCAGTGAATATCAGCTGGATAATAGTGATATTCCAGGGAAACTGTTCCTGCGTTTCTATGCGCTTCGCAGAAGTCATAGCGGGGGTGAAAAACTGCCGGAACGAATTGCAGCCATTCGCAGCAGGTTGAGTAAAGATGTATCGATCCTGCAGAAGTTTGATGAAAAACTAAAGGAGTACGGCTATTTTGATGAAGCTGCAGATAGTTATACCATTGGCTACTATCAGCGAGATCTTTATTGCTTTGCAGTAGATAGTGATTTTCCGAAAATCACAAGAGAAGCAGTACCTCTGGGCGTTGCGGATCTTACATACCGAGTTAATATCACGCTTTGTGTGCCGTACGCTCAAGACATAAAATCCGTATTTGGAGTTTTGAAAGGAGGGGCCTAATGTGGTAAACGAGAAAATTCTTGAATTCTACGAAGAATTTCGAGATGAAGTTCTTGAGTATGTAAAAGCGAACGGCCCCATTTCAACAAATACGGCTTTCAAAACTTTGTTCTTGTCCTATCTAACGGAAGCGGGAGAAACTCTTGTTTCGGACTGTGCGCTGGTGGACTTCAAAAAAGATGGCGAAAATATGAAACTGGACGGATATGCGTTCAGTGAGTATTTCCATTCCCTCACGTTGCTTGTGAGTAAGTATCAGGCTAAGCCGCAGCCGGAAAAGGTGAAGAAAACTGAAATCGATAGGCTTTTGAAAAAAGCTCTAAAATTCTATAAGAATTGCGGCACTGACTCGTTTGAGGCTTTAGAGGAATCCAGTGATGGTTATCAAGCCTATGAGTTTATCAAAGCTCATAAAGAGGATATTGAAACAGTTAATATCATTTTACTGACCAATGATGAAACGATTCAATATATTCCGGAAGACACTCGTTATGGAAAGGTAACTATTCGCTTTGACGTTTGGGATATTGAACGACTGTATCAAAGTGTCCTTGGCGGTGCTGCTGTGGAGCGCCAGCTTGTTGTAAAACTGAAGAAAAAGTATGGCGCATCTTTGCCTCTAATTAAAGTCAGAGGCGATAATGATATCTATGACTGCTATATTGGTGTCATCTCAGGTGAGCTTTTGGCACAGATTTATGCAGCTGAGGGGCAGGATCTGATTCAAAAGAATGTGCGTTCCTTTCTGCAGGCAACTGGTAAGGTCAACAAAGGCATTAAAGCATCGTTAGCCAGTGAACCTCAAATGTTTATGGCCTACAACAACGGTATTTCAACTGTTGCGGATGATATCGACATTGATGAAAGCCAGAGCAGCGGAGATGTTGTAAGCATTACAGAAATCACCGGCTGGCAGATTGTTAATGGCGGTCAAACTACAGCATCGATTTACAATGCTTATAAGTCAAAGCTTCCTCTGGATCAGGTGAATGTACAGATTAAGCTGTCTGTAATAAAGAAAAAAGACCAAGCTGAAGATATTATTCATAACATTTCCAAGTATGCAAACAGCCAAAATAAAATCAATATGTCTGACTTTAATGCCAATGATGCATACCATGTAAAAATGGAACGTCTATCCAGAGCAACACCGATCCCGGTTGCGAGGGGAAAATCGACAGACTATTGGTTCTATGAGAGAGCCAGAGGACAGTATTTAGTTGAATTGAGTCGGCAGCCAACCGCAGCGGCTAAGAAGGAATTCAAGAGCCGTTGTCCTAAGAATCGCTGTATTTCTAAAACTGTAGCAGCTAAATGTGTGATGGCTTACCAAGGCTATCCGTATATTGTCAGCAAAGGTCTGGAAACCAGCTTTGTCTATTTCTCGGATATGGTCTCCAAGGGTGAATTCCCTGAGCCATCTGAACAGAGCTATATTGACATGATTTCTAAGGTGATATTGTTCAATAGCTGTGATGAAATCATCAAGAATTTGAAATTTGGCGGTTTTAAAGCTCAGCAGGACTATTATACCGTGGCACTAATTGGAAAATATCATTCGGGTTTAATCAACCCGCAGGAAATCTGGAATAACCAGACAATCAATGCGGAGACGGCAAGGGTCATAGAAGAATTGGCCTATTTTGTATGGGAACATTTTCAGAATCCTACAGTTCCTGGCGTAAATATTGGACAGTGGTGCAAAAAGGAAGATTGCTGGGAACTGCTTCAGAGCCGTTATGAAGCAAAAATGGAAAAGCGGGAGAATTGAGAAAAATGCCATATTCAGTAGTGGATCTGTTTGCAGGGGCCGGTGGGTTGAGCTTGGGTTTCGTGCAGACAGGAAAATATGAGATAAAGGTTGCTTTCGAGCGGGAACCGCACATGCAGGCAACTTATCATCGCAACCATCCTAATGTCGAGCTGCAAGGAGATGTATGCGGCGCAGATTATGAGGATATACAGAGGAGACACGGAGCCATTGATGTTGTCATTGGCGGTCCTCCCTGCCAAGGGTTTTCGAATGCAAATCGGCAGAAAAACCATGCAATCAGCCAGAATAATATGTTGGTAAAGCAGTATATTCGAGCAATTAGAGAGTTGCAGCCAAAGGCGTTTGTCATGGAAAATGTTAGTATGCTTCGATCTGACGTTCATCGGTTTTATATGGAGGAAACAGATCTGGATATTGTAAAAGAGTATCAGATCCCGAACAAAAACACGCCGCTGCATTTGCTGAGCTCAGAATTTGTGTTTGATGGCGCATTGGGGATGGTTCAAAACTTGGAATTGCTCCAGCAGAGACTTTGGCCTGAAAATCACTATCGAGAACTGAATATCATCTACAAAGGCGAAAAAAACGCTGATAAGATGAAAAAATCTTTGGAAAAACACCGGCGTAAGCTTACCGAAATCGCTCAAGCCTATATTGAAGACGATGCAGACAATTACATTGCGCAGAAATCCAGAGAAGCATTTCAGGCGATTATGGATTATTTTGATGGCACTCTTGAAGCGGATGGAATTCACACCTTAATTGAGCCTGCAATTATGATTCAACGCATGCTAAGTAAAGCAAAGGAAATCTTTGATAACCATATCCATGTGGATTCATATGAGTGTACAGAAAAAGACGGTCTCCTGGCAAATATTCGATCATTTGCGGTTTTTGATTATCTAAAAAGTATTCTTACATCTGGAGAAGATGGATATGCAATCAATAGCGGTGTTTTGTGTGCCGCAGATTTTGGAGCGCCCCAGAAAAGAGAACGCTTTGTCGTTATGGGGATTAAGAAAAGTATTTCCGCTGTGGTATTTCTGCCTTCCAGAAAGATTAAAGATGGACATTATAAAACTGTTCACGATGCAATTTTTGATTTGGAAGATGTCCCGCCTGTATATGATTTGGCAGACGATGAGGAAGGAATTCCGCTGGAACATAAGGAGCAGTTGAGTTCAGTAGCACAGCAACTGAGAGATTCGGATATTCTGAAGAACCACATCATTACTAAAACGACTGATGTAGCAATGGCAAGATTCAAAGCGCTGCATCAAGGAGAAAATTTCCATAGTTTAGAAGAATCGCTCAAAACCAATACCTATACCGATGTGAAAAGGACTCAAAATACGATTTATTTGCGGTTGAACTATAATGAACCAAGCGGAACAGTGCTTAATGTTCGAAAGTCTATGTGGATTCATCCTACCCTGGATCGGGCAATCAGTATCCGAGAAGCAGCCCGGTTGCAGACATTTCCTGACAGCTTTGTATTTTGCGGATCTAAAGATAAACAATACCAGCAGGTAGGAAATGCCGTACCTCCAATTATGGCAAAAGCGATTGCTAAGCAGCTTGCGGCAACTTTAGGTAAAAAACTTCGTGAGGCAGAACAAGAAAATGGCTGATAATCACTCAAAAGAAGTTCGCAGCAAAAATATGTCACATATTCGAAGCACGAATTCAAAGCCAGAAGAGATTGTTAGGAAGTATCTGTTTTCTAAAGGCTTTCGATATAGAAAAAATGTTCGAACTTTGCCGGGATGCCCTGATATTGTTTTGCCTAAATATCATACTGTGATTTTTGTAAATGGATGTTTTTGGCATAAACATGATTGCAACCGATTTGTGTGGCCCTCCTCTAATATTGAATATTGGACACCCAAAATAAATCGAAACGTGGAACGGGACAAGGAAAACCACAAGAAGCTTATAGACATGGGCTGGAAGGTACTGATTATTTGGGAGTGCGAATTGAAAAAGAATGTACGGGAAAAACATTTAGCAAAGCTTTGCAGCGATATCATCTCTTGATGGCATGTTAGAGACTTAAGAGAAATATCTTTGTTAATCGTTTCATTTTCTGGATTTTGAAAATAAAGTTGCAAAAACGTACAGAAAATAAATATTTTACAAAGTTTTGCGGTCTATTTAGTGTGAAATTCCATATTGCGTTTTTCGACGTATTCTGCTATAATACGACAAAAAGGAACAGTTCTTCTTTGGCACCATGAGCTTGTCCCCCGCAAAAACGCTCATTGTCCCAAAATAATCGACTCAAAGAGAGTCCCGAGGAATTGTTTCCCCGGGGCTCTTTTTTTATTCTTTTTTCACGCTTAGCCTCGATATTGCCTCTATTTTTCGATTTTTCGAACTTTTCAGAGTATTTTGCGAGGGCAGTTGAGGATCGACCGAGGAGACCGTTTTGCCGGGACAGGCGACGGTTTTCGGAAGGACGATCACAAGGCTTGTACTTGTCCCCCCGCAAACAAGCACATTGTCCCTAAATAATGCCTTACAAAGAGTCCGTGGAACTTCGTTTCCCCGGGCTCTTTTTTGTTCCTTGAATCACTGACGTGTAGGAACGTATATTTTTCCACGAAGTTTACATCGACTTTTTTTCATAAGTACGGTATACTTGCATTGAATTATTTGCCGAAGGACGCCTCTTAGAAAGGAATGAATCATCATGATGATTGAGCCTATGAAATGCGGAACGGAGGAATTTGAGGTCCACCTTCCTGCTGAACTGATTGCAGCGGAGTTGGAGCCAAATCGGGTGGAACTGCCCCAGCGGACACCGGCAGAGCACATCCGTTGGGCTCTGGATCATCCCATCGATTCGGCACCGTTGAAGGAACTGGTGAAGGCGGGAGATAAGGCGTGCATTGTTATCTCCGACGTTACCCGCCGCTGGCAGTCTCCTGAGACCTATATTCCCGTGCTGATCGCAGAGCTGGAATCTGCCGGCGTCCGGGACGAGGACATGCTGATTATCTCCGCCACCGGAACGCATCGCCGCCAAACTCCGGAAGAGCACATGGGCCTGGTGACAAAGGAGGTTTATGACCGCATTAGCCTGGTGGATCATGTGTGTACCGATGAAGAAAATCTCGCCTATGTGGGGACTACCACCCGTGGAACTCCTGTGTGGCTGGACAAACGGGCCCTGGCCTGCAACAAGATCATCCTCACGGGCGGCGTGGTATACCACTTCATGGCAGGCTTCGGCGGTGGCCGCAAGAGTATTCTGCCGGGGATTTCCGGCCGGGATACCATCATGAGAAACCACAATCTTGCCCTGAATCCCGGCCTCGGAAACGGCTCCAATCCCCAGGTCCGCAGTGCCAATATGAATGCGACCAACCCGGTCCACGCCGACATGATGGAGGCGTGCTCCATGGTCAACCCCACCTTCCTGGTAAATGTGGTGGTCAATGATGACCAGCAGATCATTGCCGCCTTTGCCGGCAATTGGATCACTGCCCACCGGGCAGCTTGTGACCTAGTGGACCAGATGTATGGCGTACCGGTCAAGGAGAAAACTCCGCTGGTGATCGCCAGCGCCGGCGGTTTCCCGAAAGATCTGAATTTCTACCAGACCATTAAAACCCTCTCCAACGCTTTGGAGGTAGTGGAAGATGGCGGAACCATCATTCTGGTGACACAGTCTCAAGAAGGATTTGGCAGCGCCGATACTCAGCGCCAGATTGCTGGCTTTGCCACCATGGTGGAGCGGGAAAAGGATCTGCGGGAGAATTTTTCCATCGGGGCGTTCATCGGCTACCTCTTTGCTGAGAGTGCCGAAAAGTACCATATGATTGTGGTCACAGGTATGGAGCAGTCGGACTTCGGCCCCTCCAAGATTCACGTGGTCAAGACGCTTGATCAGGCGCTGGCACTGTCCCGGGAGCTCAATGAAGGCAAAGATCTGCGAGCCACACTGATGCCCCACGGTGCAAACACCCTGCCCAAGTTCTCATAAAGGACGCCAAAAGAGCTGTCATAAAACGCATTTTCCTGTTAAGCAGATAATTTTTACACAGAAAAAGTCAGTGAGAACTGCCGAAACGGCAGTTCTCACTGACTTTTTTGGTTAAGTTATCCGGCTACCTCAACTGGTGACCAACTGTCCC